>NZ_JBSGTR010000030.1:0-57158 GCF_053607505.1 Rhodococcus sp. NPDC055112 | reverse complement strand
CTGGTGCCGCGGCCTTTCGCGTGTCCGGTCCGATCAGGACAGGTTCAGTCCCCGACCGATGATCTCCTTCATGATCTCGGTGGTGCCGCCGTAGATGGTCTGCACGCGAGAGTCCATGTACGCCTTGGCGATCGGGTACTCGCGCATGTAGCCGTAACCGCCGTGCAGCTGAAGGCACCGATCGATCAGCTTGACCTGCGCCTCGGTGGTCCACCACTTGGCCATCGCGGCCTCCTGGACGGTGAGCTTGCCCTCGTTGAGCTGCTCGATGAACTTGTCCACGAGGATCCGCACGGCGGTGGTCTCGGTGGCGAGCTCGGCCAGCACGAACCGGGTGTTCTGGAAGCTGCCGATCGGCTTGCCGAACGCCTTGCGGTCGCGGACGTACTGCATCGTCATCTCGAGGCAGGATTCCATCGCGGCCGCGGCGACGACGGCGATCGACATGCGCTCCTGCGGAAGGTTCTGCATCAGGTAGATGAAGCCCATGCCCTCCTCCCCGAGGAGATTGGCAGCGGGGACCCGCACGTCGGTGAAGCTGAGCTCGGCGGTGTCCTGCGCCTTGAGGCCGATCTTGTCCAGGTTGCGACCGCGCTCGAAGCCCTCCATGCCGCGCTCGACGACGAGGAGTGAAAAGCCCTGGGCACCCTTGTCGGGGTCCGTGCACGCGACCACGACGACCAGGTCGGCGTTGATCCCGTTGGTGATGAATGTCTTCGAGCCGTTGAGGACCCAGTGGTCGCCGTCGCGCACGGCGCGGGTCTTGATGTTCTGCAGGTCGCTGCCGGTCCCGGGCTCGGTCATCGCGATCGCGGTGATGATCTCACCGGAACAGAAACCGGGCAGCCAGCGCTTCTTCTGCTCCTCGTTGGTCAGCTTGAGCAGGTACGGCGCCACCACGTCGTTGTGCAGCATGAAGCCGACGCCACTGAAACCACCGCGGGTGGTCTCCTCGGTGATGATGGCGTTGTAGCGGAAGTCCTCGACGCCGCCGCCGCCGTATTCCTCGGGCACGTCCATACCGAGGAAGCCCTGCTCGCCGGCCTTCTTCCAGACCTCGCGGTCGACGATGTTCTGCTCTTCCCACTTGTCGTGGTTGGGAGCGACCTCCTGCTCGAGGAACTTCTGGTAGGACTCCCGGAAGAGGATGTGCTCGGGCTCGAAAAGCGTGCGTTCCATCAAGGCTCCTGTATGTCGACGTAGCTGCTGACAGGCTAGGCGGCGGCCGACTCGAGGGTCGATGACCCTAGCGAGCGCAATCTGTGACCAACAGCGAACCCGGGCCCGGCGACCAGCGCCTCACCGACGCAGCCGCGCCAGCGCCCGCATCAGCGGGTACCCGACGAGGATCCCGACCGAGCCCCACGCGATGCCGCCGAGTTCCACCGAGCCGACCATCAGGGTGAGGTTTCCTATGCCGGCCACCAGCGCCGCGGCGACGACCGTGAGATTCACCGGATCGGTGAAATCGACCTTGGCCTCCATCCAGATCCGCACGCCGAGAATCCCGATGAGCCCGTAGAGCACCAGCGTGGCGCCGCCGATCACGCCGTCCGGCACGGTGAACACGAGGGCACCGAACTTCGGCGAGAACGCGAGCACGATCGCCGTCGCCGCCGCCACCCAGTAGGCGGCCGTTGAGTACACCCTGGTCGCCGCCATCACCCCGATGTTCTCCGCATACGTGGTGGTGCCCGAGCCGCCGCCCGCGCCCGCGAGGGTGGTGGCGAGCCCGTCAGCGAAGAGCGCGTCGCCCGCGACGTCGTCGAGCGACCGACCGGTCATCGCCGCGACCGCCTTGACGTGACCGACGTTCTCCGCGATCAGCACGATCACCACCGGGAGCGCGAGCGCGATCGCCGACCACTGGAAGCTCGGCCCGCGCAGGTGCGGCAGGCCCACCCAGGCCGCCTCGCGCAGCGCGTCCACCCGCTCGGTCGACAGGCCACCGGTCACCGCGGCGAACACCCACCCGATCACGACGCCGACGAGGATTCCCAGCCTGCCGAGCAGTCCAGGACCGGCGGCGGTGACCACCAGGATCGCGACGAGGGTGACGGCCGCGATCAGCGGCTGGGCCTGAAACGAGCCGACCGCCGCAGGCGCCAGGTTCAATCCGATCAGCATGACGACGGCGCCGGTCACCACCGGCGGCATCACGGCGTCGAGCACCCTGGCGCCCGCGAGCTTGACCACGATGCCGACCAGCATCAGCACGACGCCGACAGCCAGCACCGCGCCGAGCTGCGCGGCAGGTCCGTCGGCCGCGGAGGCGGTGAGCGGAGCGATGAAGGCGAACGACGAACCGAGATAGCTCGGGATCCTGCCCCTGGTGATGACGAGGAACAGCACCGTGCCGATGCCCGAGAACAAGAGCGTGGTCGTCACCGGGAATCCGGTGATCGTCGGCACCAACAATGTCGCGCCGAACATCGCGATCACGTGCTGCATACCGATTCCGACCGTGCGTGGCCACGACAGCCGCTCGTCGGGTGCCACGACGGCACCGTCCGCGATCCTCTTGCCGTCGCCGTGCATCTGCCAACGGAATCGGGATCCACCGGCGCCCGTCGTAATCTCCTGCTCAGTCACGGGGGCCAATTCTAGGACGCGACACCGCATTCGCGCCCACGTGGATGAAACGGTGCGATCGATCGGCCCCTCGGCTAGCGTTACCGCCCATGAACGGGCCAGCTGGTCCGTGACTTCCGTTCCCGAGGAGTTCCATGTCTATTCGTCCCACTTTGGGGAGTGTTGGCGAACATGAACTGCAGAACGAATTCGGCACAACAGAACGTGCCGAGCGGTTCTATTCCGATCAGATGCTCAATCACCTGAATCCGACGATGATCGAGTTCGTAGCCCGGCAGGAAATGGCGTTCATCGCGACCGCTGATGCACACGGCGAATGCGATTCCACATTCCGGGCTGGTGAACCGGGCTTCATCCACGTCGTCGATCCACGGACCGTCGCGTATCCGGAGTATCGCGGCAACGGGGTGATGGCCAGCCTCGGCAACATCAAGGAGAACCCTCATGTCGGGATCCTGATGATGGATTTCGTCCGCGACCTGATCGGTCTCCACGTCAACGGCTCGGCTCGTATCGTCGAGGACGTCGACCTCCGCGCCCAGCTGGCCGACCTGCCCGACACGCACGCCAACGGCCGCACCCCCGAACGCTGGGTGGTCGTGGATGTCGAAGAGGCATACATTCACTGCCGCAAGCACATTCCACGAATGGCACCCGTCGATCGGAACCGTTCCTGGGGCACCGATGACGTGCGCCGCAAGGGCGGCGACTACTTCGACGCGAAGGGCACCCCGCACGAACTGCAGGAGCCGGTCGCACCCGCCGCGGAAATCCCGGCCGAGCCGGCGAAGGCGCCCGCACGGAAGCGGGCCGCGAAGAAGGCGGCCACCGGCAAGACCCCGGCCACCAAGACCCCGGCCAAGAAGGCACCGGCGGCCAAGACACCAGCCAAGAAGGCCGCCGCACGAAAGGCCGCTCCACGCAAGGCGGTCGCCGCAACGTCGGCCACCTCACGGACCCCGGTCAAGAAGAGCGTGTCCCAGAAGACCACTGCCGCACGCATTCCGGCGAAGCGGACGGGCACTTCGGAGCCGACCGTCGAGGAGTGACCCGAGGATCTACTGCAGGGTCCAGGCGATGAGGTCGTCGGCGGTCCAGGTGTTGATCACCCTGTCCGCCCCGACCCCGGCCGCCTGAGCCCGCTCACACCCGTATCCCTGGAAGTCGAGCTGGCCGGGCGCGTGCGCGTCGGTGTCGATCGCGAACAGGCAGTCCCGTTCGAGCGCCAGCTCGATCAGGCGCGCGGGCGGATCACGGCGCTCTGGCCTGCTGTTGATCTCCACCGCCGTGCCGAACTGGCGGCAGGCCTCGAACACGACCGCCGCGTTGAACTTCGACTCCGGCCTGGTCCCTCGGGCGCCCTCGACCAGCCTGCCGGTGCAGTGCCCGAGCACGTCCACATGCGGGTTGGCGACGGCCCGCACCATCCGTCTCGTCATCGCGTCGGACTCCATCGCGAGCTTCGAATGCACGCTCGCGACCACGATGTCTAGCTCGGCCAGCAGACCCTCCTCCTGGTCCAGGGAGCCGTCGTCGAGGATGTCCACCTCGATGCCGGTCAGGATGCGGAACGGCGCGAGTTCCGAGTTCAGCTCCGCGACCACCTCGAGCTGACGGCGCAATCGGTCGGCGGAGAGTCCGTTCGCCACCGTCAGCCGCGGCGAATGGTCGGTCAGCGCGCAGTATTCGTGACCGACCATGGCTGCGCGACGCATCATCTCCCCGATGGGGCTGCCGCCGTCGGACCAGTCCGAGTGCGTGTGCAGGTCGCCGCGCAGTGCCGCGAGCAGCGCCCGGCCGCCCTCACCGATCTGCCCGGCCTTCGACCTCACCTCGGTCAGGTAGGCGGGCACCCCGCCTGCATATGCCTCCGAGATCACCGTGGCCGTCTTCGGCCCGATCCCACTCAGCGCGGCCCAGGTCCCGGTGCGGCCGAATCGGTCCCGCTGCTCGTCACTCAGGGCCTCGACGATGTCCGCGGCGCGGCGGTAGGCCTTGACGCGGTGCGTCTCGGCCCTGCTTCGTTCGAGCCAGTACGCGATCTCCCGCAACGCCTCGACCGGGTCCATGAGTACATCCTGAGCCCTCGGTGGTGACCTGGCCACCGGTTGCGGGCAATACCGTCGTTCTAGGGCGCGTGCAGGCCGGTGCGCTCGGCGACCCAGTCGAGCTCGCGTGCCAGTGCTGGTCCCCACACCTGCGGGCTGTGGCCCCCGGGCAGCTCGTAGTAGCGGGCGTCCATCCCGGCGGCCCGCGCTGCCTCGAACATGCGCTGCTGTTGGGGTCGGTACTCCTCGTCCCCGCTGCCCGCCACGAACACCCCGGCGAGCTGCGGCATGGTGGTCACTGCCAGCAGGTCGCGCGCGTTCACCGCGGCGAACGCGGACTCATCGCCCCCGAACGTCGCGGCAACCGTGCTCGCGTGGTCACCGAGCGACGGCTCGTCCTGCCCCGAGATGTCCACGAAGGTCGGATACACGTCCGGGTGACGAACGGCCAGCTGGACCGAGCAGGTACCGCCATAGGAAAAGCCGCCGATCGCCCAGTGCTCGGGATCGTTCTCCACCTGGAGGTGTCCTGTGATCCAGTCCGGCACGTCCCGCGCCAGGTAGGTGTCCACGTTTCCGAGCTGCGAATCGAGGCACAGCGGCACCGCATCGGTCGCCCCGAGAGCGTCCGGGACCACGACGACCGGGGCCAGGCCGTCGTGCTCGGCTGCATACGAGGTGACCGTCTCGGCGAGGCCGCCGAGGGTGAGCCAGTCATCCGGCTGCCCGGGGTTGCCCGCGACGAGAACCAGAACGGGCAGCATCGCGCGCGGCGAATCCAGATAGGCGGGCGGCAGGTAGAGCAGCGCGGGCCGTGGTGCGAAACCCGACACCGCGCCAGGGATCTCGACGTGCGTGAGCACACCGTCCCGGGCCGAGCGCAACGGCCGTCGCCAAACATCGGCCACGGGGTCACCCGACTGGACCTCGGCCTGTGGCCCCGGCACCGCGGCGAAGTCCGTCGCCATCGTGCCGGGAGGTGCCCGGTGCCCGATCACCGCACCGAGCGTGGGAAAGGTACCGAGATCCTCGTTCACCACTCCGGCACCGCATGCGAGAAGAGCCGCGGCCGTCGCCAACGCGAGCGCCACCCTCCCACGGCCCCGGCGACGAAGCAGGCAGCCCGCGGCCGCGAACATGCCGAAAAGGCCGACCGCGATACCCAGAAAGCTCTGCACCGACAGTTGAGGGGGCAGCGGCCGCAGTGCCAACCACACAGCCACCGCGATGCAGGCGGATGTCGCGACGGCGAGGCCCGCGACCGTCCCACGCACCCGAATCGGGACCCCCCGCAGCGCCGTGCCCGCGCCGGCAAGCCCTCCGACCCCGAGCACGAGTACGGCGGTCACGGCAACGGCGCCGGTCATCGACAGCTGCGAGAGTGCGCTCAGCACGGCATGGGCGCACATCGGACCAGTATCACGCCCGTTCCGGTCCCGACACCAATCGGACAAATCGTGGCCGTCGGCGCTGGCGTGGCGCTCTGCTTGGAGGCGTAGGCCCGGCTACTGCGCGCGGGGCGGTAGTTGGGTTTGCGCCCACTCCGCCCACTCGCGATTCATGGCGTGGAAGCGTTCGCCCCACTCCATGGCGATCCGGCCGTAGACCGACAGATCGGTGTCGTCCCAGTCGATGGCGGCCTTCAGTGAGGCCAGCTCGCCGTGTGCTTTGAGTGAGCGGTCCTCGATATCGCGGAGGTACTCGCGAGCATGCTGCTGGGAAGCGACGCCGAGGAAGAACACGCGCAGCAGAGTTTCGTTGCGCGCCGACCGCTTGGGTTTGGTGGTGGTGAGCCAGGTGCGCAGGTCGTCGAGTCCGGCCTCGGTGATTGTGTATTCCTTGCGCCCGCGCGGGCCCTCGTCGGTGACGGCGATCAGTCCGGTATCGGCGAGTTTGGTGAGCTCGGTGTAGATCTGGCTCTGCGTCGCGGGCCAGACGTTGGCAAGGGACTCCTTGAAGCGCCGCAGCAGGTCGTAGCCGCTGGCCGGTCGATCGGACAGCAGCCCTAGTAGCGCGTAACGGAGACTCATGGCATGCACTCTACATTCCAGTATTGACATGTCGAATATGGAGGCTCAGTATTTGACATGTCAAAACTGGAATGTCAACGGCAAGGAGCCGGACGAAGATGACGTACCTTCGCACTTTCGCCCCGTGGATCGTCTACGCCGTGATTCCGTCGCAGCACTGGCAGTGGTCCGCGATGATCGCGCTCGCCATCGCGCTGGCCGGTATCGCCCAGCAGATCCGCGCCGGGCAGCAATGGGACGCGCTGATCATCGACATCGGGTCGGCGGCGTTCTTCACGGCGCTGACAGCCCTGGCGTTCACCGATCCGGACACCGCGCTGCATCCGTACATGCCCGCCATCTCCTCTGGGGTGCTCGCGCTGATCGCCGGCGTCTCACTGCTGGCGCGGGTGCCGTTCACCCTGCCGATCGCCAAACAGACCACGCCGCAGGAGTTCTGGGATCAGCCGATGTTCATCCGGACCGCCTACATCCTGACCTCGGTGTGGACGGCGAGCTTCGCCATCGGCTGCATCGCACTGACCGCGCTCGCCCATTCCTCCTCGGGCCTGCGCACCACGGTGCAGGTGCTGGCCTTCGTCGTCCCGGTGGTGTTCACCGTCCGCTACGTCGCCCACGTCCAGGCCAAGGCGAAGCTGCTCGGCGAGCCCGCAGCCTGACCCTTCACGACACCCTTCGAAAGAACAGGTACGGATCATGACCGTCCCACATCTGACCGGCAACTACGCACCGGTCACCGAGGAACTCACCGCCTACGAATTGCCCGTCACCGGAACCATCCCCGCCGAGTTGACCGGCTGGTACTTGCGCAACGGCCCCAACCCGCACGCCGCGGCTTCACAGCACTGGTTCCTCGGCGACGGCATGGTGCACGGTGTGCGTCTCGAAGACGGACGCGCCGTCTCCTACCGCAATCGGTGGGTCCGCACCACGACCTTCACCGAAGGCGCACGCGGTCGGGACAGTCAGGGCAATCGGGATCTCGTGGCAGGCGTGGCCAACACCCACGTCATCCGGCACGCGGGGCGCACCCTCGCACTGGTCGAGTCCTCCTACCCGTACGAGTTGACCTGCGACCTGGACACTGTCGGCCCGCACGATTTCGACGGCAAACTGACGACCGCCATGACAGCGCACCCCAAGACGTGCCCGGTCACCGGCGAACTGCACTTCTTCGGCTACGACGTCTTCGAGCCGTATCTGACCTATCACCGCGCCGATGCCGCCGGCAACCTCGAAGTGAGTCGTGCGGTCGAGGTGCCGGCCGCCACCATGCACCACGACTTCAATCTCACCGCGCGGCACGTCGTGTTCATGGATCTGCCGGTGCTTTTCGACCTCGCGACCGCGCAGGCCGGAACGGGTATGCCGTTCCGGTGGAACGACGACTATCAGGCGCGACTCGGCGTACTGCGCCGCAATGATCCGTACGGTGAGATCCGCTGGTTCCCGATCGACCCTTGCTATGTCTTCCACGCACTCAACGCGCACGACGAGCCGGGCCGAATCGTCCTGCACGTCATGCGGTATCCGAGCATGTGGCGGGCCGATTCGCACGACTTCGAGCAGGCCACACTGTGGCGATGGACCATCGATCTGGTCGCCGAAACGGTTCGGGAGGAGCAGCTCGACGACCGTGTCGCGGAATTTCCTCGGGTCGACGATCGGCTCGCCGGTCTCGACACCCGATTCGGGCATGCCAGCGTCTCGGGCAGCAGTGGCGCGCTGATCCGCTACGACTTGCACCAGAGTGTCAGCTCAGCTCATGAATTCGGCCCCGGCCGGATTCCGGCCGAGGCGTCCTTCGTCGCCGCCGATGAAAACCCCGGCGGCGACGGCTATCTCATGACCTATCTCTACAACGCCGACAGCGATCGCAGTGATCTGGTCATCCTCGATGCAGGCGATCTCGCCGCGCCGCCGGTGGCGACTGTCCACCTGCCCAGCCGGGTCCCCTACGGGTTCCACGGCAATTGGCTCGCCGACATCTGACCTCGGCGCGATCGACGGCGTTGCGCCCGCTTCGGCGAAGTCGCCGAAGCAGGTGCACCGGCGCACCGCATGTCAGGTCAGAAGCTCGTTTCGACGGGCACGGGCGGCAACGTGACGACCTGGCCCGCGTAGCTCAGTCCGGCCCCGAAGCCGAGCAGCAGGGCGAGCTGTCCGCCCTTCGCCTTACCCGTCACCAGCATCTCCTCCATCGCGAGTGGAATCGACGCGGCGGACGTGTTGCCGGTGTTCTCGATGTCGTTCGCGACCGGCACGTCGTCCCCGAGGCCCAGGTTCTTCTTCATCAAATCGTTGATCCGGGCGTTGGCCTGGTGCGGGACGAAGACCTCGATGTCCTCGATCGCGACGCCGGACTCAGACAGGATGCTGCCGAGGGCCTTGGGCAGGGTGATGGCCGCCCACCGGAACACGCGCGGGCCCTCCATCGACACCACCATGCGGCCGACCTGCTCGGCGTCCGCACCCTGGGCCTGCAGGGACTGCGCCCGGTCCATGTATGCGGGGATGTCGTAGTTCTGGCTGATGGCGGCGGAGTTCTCGCCGTCGCTACCCCACACCGTCGGCGAGATGCCGTTCCGCTCGCTGGGGCCGACCACCACCGCACCCGCGCCGTCGCCGAAGATGAAGGCGGTGTTGCGGTCGGTCGGTTCCATCACCACGGACATGGTCTCGACACCGATGACCAGGACATACTCGGCCGACCCGGACCGGATCATGTCGGTGGCCACGCCGAGCCCGTAACCGAAGCCGCCACAGCCCGACGCGAGGTCGAACGCCGCGATGCCGTTGATCCCCAGTTCGTGTGCCACCTGCGGGGCGCCGTGCGGGATCTTCGTCTTCCAGCTGCCGGTGGCGAGGACGAGCGCGCCGATCTGCTCCTTGTCGATGCCGCTGTTCTTGATCGCGCGCTCGGCCGCGGCAACGGCCATCGACTTCGCGGTCTCGTCGCCGCTGATCCAACGGCGGTTGCGGATGCCGCTGCGCTCGTAGATCCACTCGTCCGACGAGTCGAGTACCTCGCACACCTCGGCGTTGCTGACGATCCGCTGGGGCCGGTAGGCACCGATACCGAGCAGCGAGACGTTCTCGTGCCCCTTCTTGACCGCAATGTTGAACATCTGGATCTTGCCCTTCGCCGCTGTGAGAGTTGTCCGCCGTTCGGCTGACGTGTGAATCGGCATGGAGCCTACCGACCCGAACCCGACAACTGTTCAGTTCCGTCGACGCCGCGAACGGATCCGCCACCACAGCAGGCCGCCGACGGTGACCACGAGCCCGGCGCCGACGCCCGCGGCGATCAACGCCCCTGAGTCCATCTGCAGTGCAACCCCCACCTCCCCGGCCGCGGGGGTGACCAGCGCCGTCGCCCCGTACAGGACCCGTATCGGCGGCAGCGGTCCGCCGTTCGCCTCGGACGCGCTGAGCAGGTCCCCTGCCGGGGTGAAGGCGATGGCCTCGCCCTGCGGTTGGTCCGGCATCGGCACCCGGATCGCCTCGGCACCGGTCAGCGCCGCCACCACGTCGCCGTCCGGCGCCGGGTACAGGTACACGTCGGTGTAGGTGCGCAGCGCCACCACCGTGCCGTCCCGGCTGACCGCACCGCCGGTGATCATGACCCCGCCCGCGAACGGGATCGGGCCGCCCGGTGTCTCGGTCGGCTCGAATCCGATCTGCCCGACCCGCTCCAACGCGGTGGGGCCCGGGCTCGGCAACTGCTCGGCGCGCAGTGCACCGACGGGCCGATAGATGCCGCTCGCGCCGAACAACTCCTTCGTCACGAGCACCGGGACCCCGTCGCGGCCCAGGAGGATCGCCTCCGCGTCGTGGGCGCCGTCCGGGTAGGTGAGCCGGCGCAACGTGCCCGCACCGGTGCCGGTGTCCATGTCGGTCAGCGCGACGGTGGTCCGCGCACCGGCATTGTCGCCGGTGTCCGAGAACCACAACCGCCCGTCGGCCTGTGCCAGATCCTCCACGTCGAACGGGTCGACCGGCAGCGGCAACGTGCCGGTCACCCGGCACTGATCATCGAGGACCCGAACCGCATCGTCCGTCCCGCTGTCGGCGGCCGCGTAGATCCCGTCATCGGTGACCGCCAGACCGGACAACTCCTCCAACCCGGAATCCGTTGGAGTGCAGAAGTTCTCGAAAGCAACGTCGACCGTCTCGATCGGAGCGGGTGCCGCGCTCGGCTGGGCCGACGCGGGCGCCGCGGTGAGGGCGGCCGAACCAAGGACAGTGACGACCACCGCCGCGAGGCGGCTACGCACCGAGGTCGACCAGTCCGGTGGCGCCGCGCAGGACCTGGATCGGCGGCAGCGGACCGCCGTTCGCCTCGGACGCGCTGAGCAGGTCGCCGTCCGGGGTGAAGGCGATGGCCTCTCCCTGCGGCTGGTTCGGCATCGGGACCCGCACCGGCGTCGTACCGGTCAGCGCGGCGGCGATGTCTCCGTCGGGCGCCGGGTAGAGGTAGACGTCCGTGTAGGTGCGCACCGCGACCACCCGACCGTCGGCACTGACCGCGCCGCCGGTCACCAGGATGGACCCCGCGACCGGCATCGGGCTGCCGGGGGTATCGGTTGGCGCGTAGGCGATCTGCCCGATGCGCTGCATCGGCGCCGGGCCCGGGCCGAGCTGGTCCAGGGAGGCGCCACCGGCCGGGCGGTAGATCCCGCTGGCCGCGAGGATCTCCTTGGTGACGATCACCGGTCTGCCGTCGCGGCCCACCAGCAGCGTCTCCGCGTCGTGCGGGCCGTCCGGGTAGGTGAGCAGGTGCATCGTGCCGCCGCCGGTGACGGGATCCACGTCGGTCAGCGACACCTGCTGGCGGACCCTGTTGTTGTCACCGGTGTCCGAGAGCCAGAGCCGACCGCCGGACATCGCCATGTCCTCGACGTCGACCGGGGTCCGCGGCACCGGAACCGTGCCGGTGAACCGGCACTGGTTATCGAGCACCCACACCTCGTCGTCGGTGCCGCTGTCCCCGATGGCGTAGATCTTGTCGCCGGTGGAGACTAGTCCGGATATCTCCGCGAGCCCGGGATCAGTTGGGGTGCAGAGCGTCTCGAAGCGGGCGTCCGACGCCGCGGAACCCGACGAGGAGCCGGTGGAACCGCTCGACCCCGGCGCAGCCCCGGCCGGGGCCGCGGTCAGCACGGCCGAGCCCACCACCGCCAGCGCGAGCACCGCCGACCGGCTACGCATCGGCGCGCCAGGCAGATCCGGCCGCGGTGCGCGCAGCGTCGAGACAGGCAGCGCCCGGTTCCGTCATGTCCATTCCCGTCCGGTCAGGCGCTGTGTCGGTACTCCTGGAGTGCGGAGGCCAGCGCCTCCGGCACCTTCGCGCGGACCAGTGTGCCCTCCGGCTCGTGCGAGGACCCGAGAATTCGTCCATCCGAGTGAATTCGGGCCACCAGGTCGCCGCGGGTGTACGGCACCAGCACGGTGACCTCCACCTCCGGCGCCTTCACGATCTCCGCGAGGCACTCCCGCAGCTCGGCGATACCCTCGCCGGTCCGCGCCGAGACGAACACCGCACCGGGCAGTAGCCCTCGGAGCTGGGTGAGCGTCACCGGATCCGCGGCGTCGATCTTGTTGACCACCAACAGCTCGGGCGGCGCAGGCGAATCGGTCTCGCGGAGCACCTCGGTTATCACCTCGCGCACTGCCTTGATCTGGTCCGTCGGGAGCGGGTCGGAGCCGTCCACGACGTGCAGCAGCAGGTCGGCGTCGGCGACCTCCTCCAGCGTCGACCGGAAAGCCTCGACCAGCTGGGTCGGCAGGTGCCGGACGAAGCCGACGGTGTCGGTCAGTACGTACTGGCGGCCGTCCTCGAACTCGGCCTTGCGGGTGGTCGGGTCGAGGGTGGCGAAGAGTGCGTTCTGCACCAGCACGCCTGCGCCGGTGAGCGAGTTGAGCAGGCTGGACTTGCCTGCGTTGGTGTATCCGATGATCGCGACCGACGGCACCTCGCTGCGCAGCCGCTGGGTGCGCTTGGTGTCGCGGGCGCCCTTCATCTCCTTGATCTCGCGGCGCAGCTTCGCCATCCGCTCGCGGATCCGGCGGCGGTCGGTCTCGATCTTGGTCTCGCCCGGTCCGCGCGTTCCCACGCCGCCGTCCTTGCCCGCGCGGCCGCCCGCCTGCCTGGACATCGACTCACCCCAGCCGCGCAGCCGCGGCAGCATGTACTGCATCTGAGCCAGCGCGACCTGCGCCTTGCCCTCGCTGGAGGTGGCGTGCTGGGCGAAGATGTCGAGGATCAGGGCGGTCCGGTCGATGACCTTGACCTTCACCACCTTCTCCAGGGCGTTGAGCTGCGCGGGGGTCAGCTCGCCGTCGGCGATGACGGTGTCGGCGCCGGTGGCGAGCACCACCTCACGCAGTTCGTTGGCCTTGCCGGAGCCGATGTAGGTGGCGGCGTCGGGCTTGTCGCGGCGCTGCACCAGCCCCTCGAGAACCTCCGAACCCGCGGTCTCGGCGAGCGCAGCCAGCTCGGCCATGCTCGCCTCGGCCTGCGCGGCGGTGCCGTGGGTCCAGACGCCGACCAGCACCACGCGCTCGAGGCGCAGCTGGCGGTACTCGACCTCGGTGACGTCGGTGAGCTCGGTGGACAGTCCGGCGACACGGCGCAGCGCAGCGCGCTCGTCCAACTGCATCTCACCGACCGACGGGTCGTGGCCCGTCCAGCCGGTGTCGTGGTCGGTGGCGTCGTGGTCATCGGCGCCGCGGTGCTCGGCGCCGATGTCATCGAGGATCGGTGTCTTCGTGATACGCGGTGTTTTCGTCATACAGGACCCATGGTCCCACGACCGACCCTCCTGGTGCACGCGCATTTACGCGAGCGCGTTCCACCAGTCGTCGTCGATCCGCCCGGAACCGACCAGAACCGACGGACCCCGCAGTTCGGCGGCACCGTCGCGCACCGCGACCAGGACCTCACCACCCGGCACCCGCACCAGGACCTCGCCCTCCTCACGCCCGTCGGCCCGCAGCGCAGCGGCGGCGGCCGCGACGGTGCCCGTGCCACAGGACCGCGTCTCGCCGACCCCGCGCTCGTAGACGCGCATGTCGACGGCGCCGTCGACGAGCGGCGTGAGGATCTCGATGTTGACCCCGTGTGGGAAGAAGTCCGACGCGAACTCTGGCGCTGCCGTCAGGTCGAGCGCGGCGAGCTTGTCGGCGGTGAGCGACTCCTCGACACAGGCCAGGTGCGGATTACCCACGTCGATGCCCAGCCCGGTGAACGTCTGGCCGCCCACGGTGGCGCTGGAGGTCCCTAGCTCGGTGACCGTGCCCATGCCGACGCTCACGTCGGCCGTCCACCCGTCGCAGCGGTGCACGGCCACGGGCCTGGCGCCCGCGCGACTGCCGACCACGAACTCGGTCGCTCCCTCGAGGCCGGTGGCCCGGAGGTAGTGCGCGAACACCCTGACCCCGTTGCCGCACATTTCGGCGATCGATCCGTCGCCGTTGCGGTAGTCCATGAACCAGTCGTCGTCCCCGACGCCCTCGGGCAGCGTGTCGAGGACGCCCCTGGCGCGCAGGGCGCCCGCCCTGGCGACGCGCAGGACGCCGTCGGCGCCGAGTCCACGACGCCGGTCGCACAGCGCGGCCACCCGATCGGCGCGCAGATCCAGGCGCACGTCGAGGTCCGGCAGCACCACGAAGTCGTTCTCGGTGCCGTGGCCCTTGCTGAATTCCATGCCGATCATGCTACCGAGCGGCGGGTACGGTTCGCCGACCCCGGCGAACAGGGCCATCCGCGCGGCCAGCCGGCCTGCGAGAGCCGCCGACGACGCGTCCGGATGCGACGTCCAGTCCGAATCCCACTCGTTGTTCATCCGCGCTGCCTCGCGATCTCGTAGAGGCAGACCGCGCCCGCGCTCGGTGCGCCGAGGGAGCTGGCCGCGCCGCCGATCGGGATGCTCGCGGTGACGTCGCAGGCCGCGCGCCAGGAGGCGCTCATCCCGCGGGTCTCGTTGCCGATGACCAAGATCGTGCCTCCCGTGAAGTCGTGCTCGAAGATCGGCACGTCGCTGTCCTCGTCGGTGCCGACGATCCGCAGCTCGGTGCCGCCGTCACGGATCCGCGCCCGGTAGGCCAGCACCTCGTCCGCGTCGGCGACCGTCAGCACCGGCAGTGCGAAGAGCGATCCCGTCGAGGCGCGAACGCACTGCGGGTCGTACGGATCGGCGGCATGCCCGGCGACGATCACCGCGTCCGCACCGAAGGCGTTGGCCGACCGGATGAGGGTGCCCAGGTTGCCGGGCGAGGACGGCCGGTCGAACACCACGAGCAAGGGCGACGCCCCGGTGAGCGCGAGCGAACCCAGCCCGCGGTGTCGCTGTTTCGCGACCGCGATCAGTTCGGGCGAGGCGTCCTTCTCCCCCAACTCCGCCATGAGTTCGCCACTGACGCCGACCTTCTCGTGCTGCCAACCGTCGAGCACACCTCGGGCCCATGACGAGAGCGGAGGTCCGTCGATGCGGTACAGGAGCGCCTCCAACGGCCAGTCGTGCTCGATCGCGAGGGTCAGCGGTCGCACACCCTGGATCAGGAAGCGCGCCGACTTCGTCCGCTTGGCGCGGGTGTTCAGGTACGACTCCCACTGCTGAAAGCGCGCATTGCGCACCGTGACCCGCGCGTCGCGCGCCGCGAGTCTGCTCACCGGCTTCTTGCTCACTGGCTCCCCACAATCGTCATTGCACTAGAGATCACATCGCGGTCGCCGCCGTCGAGCCAGTGCACCCGCTGGTCGCGCCGGAACCAGGAACGCTGCCTGCGGACGTACCGCCTGGTCCCGATCAGGGTCCGCTCCCTGGCCTCGTCCATGTCGTACTCGCCGTCGAGCGCGGCCAAGACCTGGGCGTAGCCGATGGCCCGCGGGGCCGTCACACCCTTGCGCAGTCCAACCTCGATCAGGCCGAGAACCTCCTCGACGAGACCGCCGTCGAACATCATCCGGGTGCGCAGCCCGATTCGTTCGTCGAGCTCCGCGGTGTCGCGATCCACACCGAGAATAACGGTCCCCCAACGCGGTTCGCCGATGGTGGGCGCAGATGCCGCGAACGGCCTGCCGGTGAGCTCGACGACCTCGAGGGCACGGACCATCCGCCTGCCGTCCGTCGGCAGGATCGTCGCGGCGGCATCCGGGTCCGCCTTGAGGAGTTCAGCGTGCACCCCCGCCACACCGCGCTCGGCCAGCACCGCTTCCCAGCGCGCCCGCACCGTGGGATCGGTGGCCGGGAACGACCAGTCGTCGAGCAGGGACTGCACGTACATCATCGAACCGCCGACGATGATCGGCACCGCGCCGCGGGCTGCGATCGCCTCGACATCGGCACGAGCCCCGCGCTGGTAGTTCGCGACGGTGGCCGTCTCGGTCACGTCGAGCACGTCGAGCTGGTGGTGTGGGATGCCGCGGCGCTCATCAGGTGGCAGCTTGGCGGTGCCGATGTCCATGCCGCGGTACTGCTGCATCGCGTCGATGTTGACGATCTCGCCGCCGAGCCGCTCCGCGAGGTCGAGTCCGAGGTCCGACTTGCCGGTCGCGGTCGGGCCGACCACCGCGATCGGTACGGGTGTGCGCGCGGTCACGGCAACCACATGCCGACGTGGTAGCCGACGCCGTAGGGCGCGCCTCGGTAGTAGGTCCGACACTCGCCCGGCGCGCCCCCGAACAGCCCGGCGAGCACCTGCCAGGCCGCGCGGCCCTCGATCCCGATGTCGAGGCAGGCCACCGGATCGAGTTCCGCCAGGTACTCGGCGTCTCCGGAGTCCAGTGCCCGGTCCAGCTCGGCCTGCGCCTCGGGCGCCCGCTCGTCGAACGAGCCCGGTGCCTTGGCCGTGAGCGTCCTGGCGCCGTCGGCTATCACCAACACGCCTCGGGGGTGGGGGTCGGCATCGAGGCGATCGCGCAGCCGGGCGCCGAGTTCCGCGCAGTACACCGGCGAGGTGTCCTCGGCAACGATGATCGCGTCCACGACGGTCTCGGCGGGCGCCGCGGCTCGCAGCCAGGCGGCGATCAACGCGGCCAACGGCAGCTCCGTGTCCAGACCCGAGGCGGCAGGCGACAGCGCGACCCGCACGTCCGCGCCGTAGCCGCGGAAGGTTCCCGCCGCGGTCGCCTGGATCTCGCATTCGGTGCGTCCGACACCGATCGCGGTCCAGCGAGTCGAGAGCGCGCCGAGCCGTGCCGCCACGTCCTTCGAGGCCAGCCGCAGCTCGTCGGTCTCCGCCGCCGCGCCGCCGGCCAACTCGGGTATCAGCAGAGGTGGCGAGGGGACGAGAGCCGCGGCGGTGAACACCTGGGCCACGGTAGCCGACGGCGGAATCCCCGACTTCGGGGTCTGACCTGTTTCAATAGTCCTGGCCACTTGCAGCGGGTTGAATGGAACCCACATGGACGAGTGGCACCGAGACCTACGACGCAACGGCAGCCGTGACGCGCGGCAGAGATGAGGAGTCATGACCGACAGCAGCGCACCCAAGCCAGGCGCCCCCAAGCCAGGAGCACCCAAGCCCGGCGCCCCCAAGCCCGGCGCGATCAAGCCGTCGGCCGCTGGGCCCGCCCCCGCCGTGGCGCATCCGCCCACCCTGGCTCCGCCGAGCGACCCCAGCCTCTTCGGCCGGGTGGACGAGGACGGCGCAGCATGGGTCAAGACGGTCGACGGCGAGCGCCAGATCGGTTCCTGGCAGGCCGGTGACGCGGCCGAGGGCCTGGCCCACTTCGGTCGCCGATACGACGACCTGGCCACCGAGGTCGGACTGCTGGAGGCCCGGCTCGCCTCGGGTGCGGGCGACGCGAAGAAGACCAAGGCCGCCGCCGTCGCGCTCGCGGAGTCGCTGCCGACGGCCTCGGTGATCGGCGACATCGACGCGCTCGCGCGCAGGCTGGACGTGATCGTCGCGGAATCCGATCAGGCCGCGGCGGCCGCGAAGGTCGAACGCGAGCACGAGCGGGAGGAGCACACCCACCGCAAGGAGGAGCTCGCCGCGGAGGCCGAGCAGATCGGCTCCGAGTCCACCCAGTGGAAGGCCGCAGGCGATCGGCTGCGCGAGATCCTCGACGAGTGGAAGACGATCCGTGGGGTGGACCGCAAGGTCGACGACGCGCTCTGGAAGCGGTACTCGAAGGCCAGGGAGGCGTTCAACCGGCGTCGCGGCGCGCACTTCGCGGAGCTCGACCGCGACCGCGCCTCCGCAAAGGTCGTCAAGGAGGAGCTCGTGGTCCGCGCCGAGGCGCTGTCGGACTCCACCGATTGGGGCCCGACGGCCGCCGCCTTCCGTGATCTGCTGACCGAGTGGAAAGCAGCAGGCCGGGCACCGCGCGATGCCGACGACGCCCTGTGGAAGCGGTTCAAGGGCGCCCAGGACGTGTTCTTCGCCGCCCGCAACGCCGCGGCGTCCGAGCGCGACGCCGAGTTCGACGAGAACGCCACCGCGAAGGAGGCGTTGCTGCGCGAACACGGGGACATCGATCCCGAGAAGGACCTCGAGTCGGCCCGCGCCGCCCTCCGCGACCTGCAGGACAAGTGGGACGCCATCGGGAAGGTGCCGCGCGAGCGCATGCACGATCTCGAGGGCAAGCTGCGCGCGATCGAGAAGAAGGTCCGCGACGCCGTCGATTCCCAGTGGCGCCGGACCGATCCCGAGGCCATGGCCAGGGCGGCCCAGTTCCGCGAGCGGGTTGCCCAGTTCGAGGACCAGGCCGCGAAGGCGACGGCCGCGGGCAAGACCAAGGACGCGGAGAAGGCCCTCGCCCAGGCACAGCAGTGGCGTGAGTGGGCCGAGGCCGCCGAGGGCGCGGTCAACGGACGCTAGCCGGCGCTGGTGTCCGCGGATCCCGCGGACACCAGGTGCCGGGCCGAGGCCACCAACAGGATCACGCACACCACCACCGCGGGCCAGATCAGCACCAGCCCTACCGGCCTGAGCCAGGACGCCCCGATCGCGCCTGCGACCGTGATCGTGGCCGCCGCGGTCATCCCCATCGGAAACGCGGTGGACCAGCGCCGGACGTCGAATCCCGTGCGGGGCCACCGCACCTCGCAGATCGCGAGCGCCAGGTACCCGGCGAGGTCAAGGGCCAGTATCGCAGCCGCGGCGACGCGGATCACGGTGTGCGGCCAGCCATTCCAGCCTGCCGCGTCCATCGCGAGGATGAGCTTGCCCGCCGCGAGAGCGCTGATGGCCAGTCCGCCCGCGCACACCCAGTGGTCGCCCGACCCGACCCTGAACTGCACGAACGAGAAGCGGGCAAGCACGACCGCGTAGGCGACGAGGCCGAGGACGAACACCGCCCCCGAAACCACGGTCAGGAACGGCGCGCGCAACGCGACCGCGAGGGTGGCGCCGAGGACCGCCAGTCCCTGCGTCGCCACGCACAGCAGAAAGTGCGCCCCGACAGTCGGTCCGGTCCAGTGCCCGATCACCACGGGCATCAACACCGCCCAGACGAGGACGGCCAGGCACAACGCGACCATGGCGACCGCGTCCCAGCCGAGCAGGGCAACCCGCGTGCCGAGGACCGTGGTCGCCGCGACCGCGGTCAGGGCGGCCGGGGTATCGGCCTCCGTCTCCCAGCGGGCCCGGTCGCCGACGAGGCGCGTGAGGAAGATCCCGACGAGCACCGCCCAGATGCCGATCCCGATGACCAGCCAGATCATGGAGAACCACTCGATGCCGGCCAGGTGGAGCGCGACCGACACGATCCCGGTGGCCATCGCGGCAGCACCGGCGCCCGGCGGCACCGCGCTCAAGGCGCGGTCCGCGGCGACTACCTCCTGATGGCGACCGAGCACGAACCCAGCATGACGGCAACGAGCGCGCCGCGCCGGACGAATCCGGTCACGCCGCTCAATCCTTCTGGTCGCCCCAGATCGTCCGCTGTTCGGCCTCCGCCGTCCGCTGCCTGCGCTCCTGCTCCGCGGCCAGCTGCAGGGAGGTGCGGCTCCAGACCACCTTCAGCCAGTGGAAGGTCAGGAACAGCACCGCGATCCAGCCGAGGATCAGGCCGATGCCTGGCCCGCCGCCCGGGTCGGTCGCGGGCAGCGTCTGCCGCGACCAGATGGCCAGCATGCCGAACACGAAGGCCACTGCGCAGCCCGCCGACGCGACCCACGCCAACGCCCAGCGACGGGTGACCAGCGCCAACACGCTCACCCCCACGCCGAACACCATGGCCAGCCACACGAACACTCGGGACGGCATCGCGATCGACTCCGCGACCGCGGTGTCGTCGCCTGCGAGCACATCCCACCCGTTCGCGGACCCGGCATGGGGCAGCATGAACGAGAGCAGCAGCGCGAGCACGGCCACCGCGACCACGACCGCGCGCATCCCGGGGTCGATCTCCCCTGCGACCTTCCGCTCGGCCGCCTCGATGTCCTTGCGGTACTGCTCGATGGGGTCCTCGTGTGCGTCTTTGCTCATACTCCACATCCGGTTGCGGTCGGCAGCGGCGCGGGCGCACCGATCTGCGGTAGGCCAAGCCCGACGCCGATGGGCGGCGTCTTGGGGGTGATGCCACGTTCGTGTGAGTCGCCCGCCCTGGTGCGGCGGTGGCTGAGCACCGGGCCGTCTGCGATCAGGTGGTGCGGGGCGGCGCCGGTGATCGTCGCGGTGATCACGTCGCCGGGGCGGAGGTCGCCGTCGAGCCGGCCCTCCGGACGGAAGTGCACGAGTCGGCCGTCGCGGGCGCGGCCACTCATCCGCTGGGTCGCCTCGTTCTTGCGGCCCTCACCCGCGGCGACGAGCAGCTCGACCTCGGCACCGAGCAGCTTCTGGTTCTCCTCGAGGGTGATCTGCTCCTGCAGCGCGATCAGCCGGTCGTACCGTTCCTGGACGACAGCCTTCGACAGCTGGCCCTCCATCTCGGCGGCCGGGGTGCCGGGCCGCTTGGAGTACTGGAACGTGAAGGCGCTGGTGAAGCGCGCCTTCCGCACCACGTCGAGGGTCTCCTGGAAGTCCTCCTCGGTCTCCCCTGGGAAGCCCACGATGATGTCGGTGGTGATCGCGGCGTGCGGCATGGCCGCACGGACCTTCTCGATGATGCCGAGGAACTTGGTCTTGCGGTACGAGCGGCGCATGGCCTTGAGCACACGGTCGGAGCCGGACTGCAGCGGCATGTGGAGCTGGGGGCACACGTTGGGGGTGGTGGCCATCGCCTCGATCACGTCGTCGGTGAACTCGGCGGGGTGAGGGGAGGTGAAGCGGACCCGCTCGAGACCCTCGATGTTCCCGCAGGCGCTCAACAGGGCGGCGAAGGCGCCCCGGTCGCGGGGGACCTCGGGGTCGGCGAACGAGACGCCGTAGGAGTTGACGTTCTGTCCGAGCAGGGTCACCTCGAGGACACCCTCGTCGACCAGGGCCTGCACCTCGGCGAGGATGTCGCCGGGGCGACGGTCCACCTCCTTGCCGCGAAGCGCGGGCACGATGCAGAACGTGCAGGTGTTGTTGCAGCCGACCGAGATGGACACCCAGCCCGCGTAGGCGGACTCCCGCTTGGCAGGAAGGGTGGAGGGGAAGGCCTCGAGCGACTCGAGGATCTCCACCTCGGCCCGCTGGTTGTGCCGGGCCCGGTCGAGCAGGGTGGGCAACGAACCGATGTTGTGGGTGCCGAACACCACGTCCACCCATGGTGCCTTCTTGACCACGGTCTCGCGGTCCTTCTGCGCCAGACAGCCCCCGACAGCGATCTGCATGCCGGGGTGCGAGGCCTTGGTCGGTCGCAGCATGCCTAGGGTGCCGTACAGCTTGTTGTCGGCGTTCTCGCGGACGGCGCAGGTGTTGAACACCAGCAGGTCAGGCTCGGCTCCTGGGGCCGCCTTGGTGTATCCGGCGTCCTCGAGCAGACCGGACAGGCGCTCGGAGTCGTGCACGTTCATCTGGCAGCCGAAGGTGCGTACCTCGTAGCTACGCGCCACCTGGTCATCGGAGTCGCTGTGCGCCGCGGGGGTCTCTCGGTCGATCGTGTCCACGTCAACCAGGGTACGGCCCCGTCAGGGGCAGCTCGCACGCCCACGTTTGCCCGCGGCTCAGGCCGACGGCGCCGACCCCGGCACACCGAGCCGCAGCGCTTCCGCCGCGACGCTCGGCAGCCCCGACAGCCGCCGGTTCATCGACGTCGCGATCCCCGCGCCCTGGACCTTTGCCCGGTCCGCGTGCGGACCCGCGTACATCTCGTCGACGGTGCGGTGCCAGAGTTCGAGCCAGCGATCGAAGTGCGCCGCACCGAACGGGTGCTGTGATCGGACCCGCTGGTGCACCCGTAGCGCGCTGCCGCGGTAGGTCCCCGCGCCGAACAACACCGTCTCCCAGAAGTCGCACATCACCGGCAGGTGCGACTCGAGGCCCTGTTCGCGCACCTCCGTGAACGGCTCCGCGAGTAGGTCGTCGACCAGGGCCCGGCCGTAGAACCGTCGGAGCAGGGCCTCCACGTCGTCCCGGCAGGTCAGGTCCCCGGTCATGCGCTCCCCTTTGCTTCCTGTCGCGTTCGGCCCGGCCAACCTACCGGGACCACGGCGCGGCGCGGCCCGCAAAGGTCGCGGTGCGCCGTCCCGACCCCCTAGGGTCTTGGGCTATGACGAACGCTGGTGAATCGGGGGCTGCCACCTCGGTGGCCGACTCCCCCACCATGATCTCGATGAAGTCGGTCCAGAAACACTTCGGTGACCTGCACGTGCTTCGCGACATCGAGCTGGAGGTCCCCACCGGCCAGGTCGTGATCGTGCTCGGGCCGTCGGGGTCGGGAAAGTCCACACTGTGCCGAACGATCAACCGGCTCGAGCCGATCGACTCGGGAACGATCGCGATCGACGGCAAGGAGTTGCCCGCCGAGGGCCGGGCGCTCGCCGCGCTGCGGGCCGACGTCGGGATGGTGTTCCAGTCCTTCAACCTGTTCGCGCACAAGACGATTCTCGAGAACGTGATGCTCGGGCCGATGAAGGTGCGCAAGAAGAGCAAGAGCGAGGCCAAGGCGCGGGCAACGGAACTGCTCGAGCGGGTCGGCATCGCCAACCAGGCGGACAAGTATCCGGCCCAGCTCTCGGGCGGCCAGCAACAGCGGGTGGCCATCGCGCGGGCGCTCGCGATGAACCCCAAGGTGATGCTGTTCGACGAGCCGACGTCCGCGCTGGATCCGGAGATGGTCAGCGAGGTCCTCGAGGTGATGATCTCGCTGGCGAAGGAGGGCATGACGATGCTCGTGGTCACCCACGAGATGGGGTTTGCACGCCGCGCGGGCAACCGCGTCCTGTTCATGGCCGACGGCCTGATCGTCGAGGACACCGATCCCGAGACCTTCTTCACCGCACCGGAGACCGACCGCGCAAAGGACTTCCTGGGCAAGATCCTGGGCCACTGAGCCAGGGACACTCCTGGCACGCCCCACCCGCCACCCTGCACCAATGTTCTGACCACAGAGAGGAACACCATGAGGATCACTCGCGCACTACGACTCGGCGTCGGCATGGTCGCGATCGCCGTCGTCGCCACCGCATGCGGAGGCGACGAGCAGAAGAGCGCCTCGGAGAGCGCCGAGAGCGGCAAGCTGACCGTCGGCATCAAGTTCGACCAGCCCGGTCTCGGGCTGCGCAACCCCGACGGCACGTTCACCGGTTTCGATGTCGACGTCGCCACCTACGTGGCCGACAAGCTGGGGGTGCCCGCGTCCGGCATCACCTTCAAGGAATCCCCCTCCGCCCAGCGCGAGACGCTGATCCAGAACGGCGAGGTCGACTACATCGTCGCGACGTACTCGATCACCGACGCCCGCAAGGAGAAGGTCGACTTCGCAGGCCCCTACCTGACCACCGGCCAGTCCCTGCTGGTCAAGACGGACAACACGGACATCACCGGCCCCGAGTCCCTCACCGGCGGCAAGAAACTGTGCTCGGTGACCGGATCGACGCCCGCACAGAAGATCAAAGACCAGTACCCGGATGTACAGCTACAGCCGTTCGACACCTACTCGGCCTGTGTCGAGGCGCTCCGCAACGGCGCGGTGGATGCGGTGACGACCGATGCGGTCATCCTGGCCGGCTACGCCGCCCAGTACCCCGGCCAGCTCAAGGTCGTCGGGCAGCCGTTCACCACCGAGAACTACGGCATCGGACTCGCCAAGGGCGACACCGAGACCCGCAACAAGATCAACGACGCGATCGAGGCGATGATCGCGGACGGCTCCTGGCAGGCGGCGCTGGAGAAGAACGTCGGCCCGTCCGGCTACCCGATCCCGGCTCCGCCCACCGTCGACCGCTACTAGCCGGCGCTACGCGCCGGTGGTGCGGTTACGGAGGGGCTGCGCTCCGTGACCGCACCACCGCGGCGCGGCCGCATCATCACGACTCGGGAGAGGCCACGTGGACATACTCAGTGAGTATTGGGATCAACTGATCTCCGCTTTCTGGATGACGATCAAGCTGACCGCGCTGTCCGCGGTGGGCGCGCTCGTCCTCGGCACGATTCTCGCCGCCATGCGTGTCTCCCCCATCCCGGTGGCCCGGTGGATCGGCACCGCCTACGTGACCATCTTCCGGAACACACCACTGACGCTGATCATCATCTTCTGCTCGTTCGGCCTGTATCAGACGATGGGCGTCAGCCTGGCGCCGGAGAACTCACCGACCTTCCTGGTGGACAACAACATTCGGCTCGCGATCCTGGGCCTGAGCGTGTACACCGCCGCGTTCGTCTGCGAGTCGCTGCGCGCCGGGATCAACACCGTGCACGTCGGCCAGGCCGAGGCCGGGCGCTCGCTCGGCCTCACCTTCGCGCAGAACCTCCGGTTGATCGTGCTGCCGCAGGCGTTCCGGTCCGTGATCGCGCCCCTGGGCAGCGTGCTGATCGCGCTGACCAAGAACTCGACGATCGCCTCGGTGATCGGTGTCGCCGAGGCATCGCTGCTGATGAAGTCGATGATCGAGAACGAGGCCGCGATCTTCGTGGTCGGCGGCATCTTCGCCCTCGGGTTCGTGATCCTGACACTGCCGATGGGACTGCTCTTCGGCTATCTGGGCAAGCGGCTGGAGGTCGCCCGATGAGAGCCGAACCGACCCTCCTCTACGACGTGCCCGGCCCGAAGGCACGCAATCTCTACCGACTGCTGTCGGTGGCGGTGGCGGTGGCTCTCGGCGTCATCGGATACCTGGTGTACCGCGCGCTGGACTCGAAGGGCCAGCTCACCTCCGAGAAGTGGAGCCCCTTCACCGAGTCCACCTCGTGGACGACGTACCTGATCCCCGGCATCCGAGGCACCCTCATCGCCGCGGCCCTCTCGATCGTGCTGGCGCTGATCCTCGGCGCGGTGCTCGGCATCGCCCGATTGTCCGATCATCGGGTGATCCGGAGCGCCGCCGGCTTCTTCGTCGAACTGTTCCGCGCCATCCCTGTGCTGATCCTGATGATCTTCGCCTACCAGCTGTTCGCCGACTACCAGGTCTTCAAGGCGAAGTACCTGGCGCTCGCGGCCGTGGTCACCGGACTGACGCTCTACAACGGCTCGGTCATCGCCGAGATCGTCCGCGCGGGCATCAAGTCGCTCCCGAAGGGCCAGACCGAGGCCGCGAAGGCGCTCGGCATGCGCAAGAGCATGATCATGCGGACCATCCTGTTGCCTCAGGCGGTGACCGCGATGCTGCCCGCGATCATCTCCCAGATGGTGGTCGCGCTGAAGGACTCCGCGCTCGGTTACCTCATCGGCTACATCGAGGTGGTCCGCTCGGGGCAGCAGCTCGGCTCGTTCTACGGAAACTACCTACCGGCCCTGCTGGTGGTGGCCGCGATCATGATCGTGCTGAACTCGGCGCTGACGATGCTCGCCACCCGGGTCGAGAGGCGACTGCGAACGGGTAAGCGCGGCAAGGTGACCCCGGTGCCCGCGGGCGGCGCGGCCGCGGCCGCGCCTGGCATCGACATCACCGGCGACTGATCACGTTTTCAATGCGGCGCGGGCGCAAGATCGTTCGCTGCCAGCGCGAGAATGTCGTCCGCGTGACTGACGGCGATGAAATGACCGCCACCGCTGATCGGGTGCCAGATGGCCCCCGGGGTCTGCTCGGCCACTGTCTTGTTGATGACCTCCGGGACCAGGGAGTCGTCGTTGCCCTGCCAGAAGTGCACCGGCCGCGTCACGCCGGTCATGTCGAACGGCCAGGCCTCGTAGAGCAGGGTGGCGTCGACGACGAGTCCGTCGGCGCCTTGCCGGAAACACTCACGCCCCGCCGCCAGAAACCACTTCATCACCTCCCCGTCGGCCAGCACCTCCCGATCCGCGGCGCCGACCGACTTGGTGATCGCCTTCGCGTAGCGATCCTCGAAGTGGGTGGCGCTCATCCCGAGCAGTTCGTACATCAGGGTGAAGCCGGGGTGGAAGTGCAGCGCCAGGCGACCGCCCAGCGCGTCCACGCTGCTCAGATACTTCGCGGCCCAGTTCGGTCCGAACGTTCCGTAGTTCCCGCCTGCGATGCAGGTGACGTGGACGAGGCGCGCGGGGTCCAGGTACGCGGCGGCCGCAAGGGCCCACGGCCCACCCTCTGACCAGCCGGTCACCGCGAATCGGTCTGCGCCGAGGGAGTCGGCCAGCAGCAGGAGGTCATCGGTCCAGCCCGCGAAGGTGCGGCCCTGCTGAGGATCGGACCCGCCCATGCCCGGCCGGTCGGCGCACACGAATCTCAATCCGTTGGCCTTCGCGGACGAATCGAACAACTCGGCCTCGAGTCGACTCGAGGGTCCCCCGTGGTTGTGCAGGACGAGGGGACCGCCCGGATCACCGGCCTCGAGAAAGGTGACGGTCCGGTTGCCGACCCGGATACTTCCCTCTCGTGTCATCTGGACTCCTCATGGTGTTGGCCGGGTGCCGAAACCCGATGGCAACGAACCCGAGACTCACGAGTAGGCGGCGCGCCACTCGGCGACGGGTGAGGGGCTACCGCCCCCAGCCGTTGCCGTTGAACGGGATGATCTTGGTGCGTGTCCCGTCAGGATGACGAGGGGCCACTGATGAGTACTTGCTGGCCGCCCGGTCACGGAGCAGGTTCCCGGGGCGCAGGAAATCCAAAGCCCCGCGCATCCACCGGAACCGAGAACGACCCCCCGCGCTCGCCCGGGGTTCCGGTTCGATCGGTTCCTTCCTGACGTAGTGGCTCATGTCCAGATTCTAGGCGCGTGAGCCAGTCCTCGGCCTTTGTTCCGATGCCGACTCCGGGACCGATGGGCACCTGAGACCAGATGCCATAGGCCGATGCGACGGCCTCGGGATGCGAAGGTCACAACAAGGCACACCTAGACGAACATCACCTGCGGCGCGCCTCCCCCCGAATTGTCTTCCGCCACGGTATAATTAGAGTGCATGCAATCATGCGATTCCACGCTTGTCGAAGCCTTCCTCGCGCGCTATGCCGACGCCGACAGCGCCGAGCAGTTCGCGCCACTCTACGAAGACCAGGTGCTCGTCGGAGATCCTGACGGCAATCAGCACGTCAGCCGCGAACAGTTGCTCGCCGGCATCGCCGCGCGATCCGAGCTGTTCGCGGCGATCGGCTACGGCGGCACCACCCTCGCCTCGCACTCCGCAACCTGGCTGGGCGAGCACTACTGCCTCGCCAGTACCACCTGGTCCATCCCGCTACGGCCGCGCTCCTCGGACCCCGTCACCCTCACGATGGCCTCGGATTTCCTGTTGCGCCGGCGCGGCGACGAACTGCGGATTGCCGCGTACCTGACCCGCACGTCGATGCTCGACGAGCTCAGGAGGGTGGGGGTCCTGCCCGCTACGGGAGGGACGCCCTAGCCGTCCACCATGCCGTCGAGCTCCGAACAGGCGTGCGCGAGTTCGCTCTTCACCACATCGAAGGCCATCGACTGCGGGTAGCCGCGGCGGGCCAGCATGGACACCAGCCGGCGCACGGCCCGGTCCCGTTCGCTGCTGCGCCCGCCCGGTCCGTCCACCTCGAAGTCCAGCGACATGGTGCGCAGCTTCCGCTGCACCAGTTCGATGGCACGGGCACGCTCGTCGTCACCGTCGATCTGGTCCAGCGCCTGCGCCGCGATCTCCGGCGCGACCCCCTTGGTGCGCAATTCCATCGCAAGCGCGCGCTTCCCCTTGCCGGAGAAGGTGTGCCGCGAATGCACCCATTGGGCGGCGAACGACGCGTCGTCGATCAGGCCGACCACGGTGAGCCGATCGAGCACCCGCACGGCGACATCCTCGTCGAAGCCCTTGTCCGCGAGTTTCTTCGCCAGCTCCGCCCGGCTACGCGCCCGATCCGTCAGGAGGCGCAGGCACAGATCCTTCGCCTGTGCCTCCTGAGCGGCCGGGGTCCGGGGGGCATCGTCACCGGAGCGCACGAGGGTCCTAGAAGTCGACCGGGGCCGCAGGCGCCGCGTCCGCCGTCACGTCGGCGCCGATGCCCAGCTTTTCCTTGATCTTCTTCTCGATCTCGTCGCGGATGTCGGTGTTCTCCAGCAGGAACTTCCGGGCGTTCTCCTTGCCCTGGCCCAACTGGTCGCCCTCATAGGTGAACCAAGAGCCCGACTTCCGGATGAAGCCGTGCTCGACGCCCATGTCGATCAGCGAGCCTTCCTTGCTGATTCCGTGACCGTAGAGGATGTCGAACTCGGCCTGCTTGAACGGCGGCGCCATCTTGTTCTTGACGACCTTGATGCGGGTGCGGTTACCGACCGCGTCGGAGCCGTCCTTCAACGTCTCGATTCGCCGGATGTCCATCCGGACAGACGCATAGAACTTCAGCGCCTTACCGCCGGTGGTGGTCTCCGGCGAGCCGAACATGACACCGATCTTCTCGCGCAGCTGGTTGATGAAGATGACGGTGGTGCCGGAGTTGCTCATCGCGCCCGTGATCTTGCGCAGCGCCTGGCTCATCAGGCGGGCCTGCAGACCGACGTGGCTGTCGCCCATCTCGCCCTCGATCTCGGCGCGGGGCACCAGCGCCGCCACCGAGTCGACGACCAGGATGTCGAGCGCGCCGGAACGGATCAGCATGTCCGTGATCTCCAGCGCCTGCTCACCGGTGTCCGGCTGGGAGACCAGCAGCGCATCGGTGTCGACGCCGAGCTTCTTGGCGTAGTCCGGATCGAGCGCGTGCTCGGCGTCGATGAAGGCCGCGATACCGCCGTTGGCCTGCGCGTTGGCGACCGCGTGCAGGGCGACCGTGGTCTTACCCGAGGATTCCGGGCCGTAGATCTCGATCACACGACCGCGCGGCAGACCGCCGATGCCGAGGGCGACATCCAGTGCGATCGACCCGGTCGGGATGACCGCGATGGGCTGACGGGACTCGTCCCCGAGGCGCATCACCGAACCCTTGCCGAAGTTCTTGTCGATCTGCGCCAGTGCGAGCTCGAGCGCCTTGTCGCGATCGTGTGCCTGTGGTGCCATCTTCGGTTCTCCTTAAGTCAACGACTCGTCCAGCGATCTGGGATTCATCAGCGATCTGTTTCAAGCGATGCCGTCACGTTAGAGCGGGGTACCGACAAGTTCGTGATCAGTCGACTTGTCCAGGAACAAGGTCGCCGATCCGGGCGATCACCGAACACAACCCAGCATAGGGGAACACCTGTTCGAGTCAACATCTGCGGCGGCGTGGCGCAGGACCAATCGACGGATCCGGGTTCACCAGCGGGCGCGCGGGACCTCGAACTCGGCACACAGCGCACGCCAGACCTCGCGGGGATCGCGACCTGCCTCAATGGCCTCGGCCGCGGTCTTGCCGTCGAGGCTGATCAGGACGTGGTCCACCAGCAGCGAGTCGCCGTACAGTCGGCCGAACTCGCCATGGACCATCTCGTTGAACTCGGTCAGTCGCACACGGCAACGGTAGCGCGCATCGTCACCGGGCCGCCGCCCTGCACACCGCCACCGGGTCCGCCACCTCCGTCAGGCCGCCCGCCGCGGCGGCCGCGGCAGCCGCGAACCCGGGTTCGGACAGCACGCGCAGCACGGCCTCGCGCAGGGCCTCCGCCCCGAGCGGGCGCACCACCACCGCGCTGCCCTGCCTGGACGCGCGGTTCGCCAGTTCCCATTGGTCCCCACCGCCGGGCACCGTGACCGCAGGGACCCCGGCCAGCAGGGTCTTGGCGAGCATTCCGTGCCCGCCGCCGCACACGACCGCGGCGGACTGCGCGAGCAACGCGTCCTGCCTGCCCAGCCCCGCGCGAGCCCAGTCCGGCAGGCCGGTCGGCGGCTCGTCGAGCATGGAGGCGACCACCCGCACACCCGCGCCGTCGAGGGCCTTCAGCGCCGTCTCCAGCATGCCCTCGGCGCCGGTGAACGCGGTCGAGGGCGCGATCATCACCAGCGGCTCGTCGCCCGGCGGCGGCGTGAGCAGGTCCGAGGTCGGCTCCCACAGCAGTGGGCCGACCACGTGTGCGTTCTCCGGCCAGTCCGGGCGCGGAACCTCCAGCGCGGGCAGGGTCGCGATCAGCCTGGCCACGGGGCCGGGGTCCGTCGCGGGCAGCCCGACGGTGACCCTTGCCTCGGAACGCTGTCGCAGGCCCTGCTTGATCGACCGGCCGGTCGCCGCCCGCATCAGCGTGTCGCGGGCACGGCCGCGCAGACCCTCCCCCGGCGCGAGGCCGCTGCCGATGGGCGGCAACCCCTTCGAGGGCGAGTACAGCGGGTGCGGCGACAGCTCCACCCATGGCACGTCGAGCCGCTCGGCCGCCATCCCACCGCCCGCGGTGAGAATGTCGGAGACGACAAGGTCCGGGAGCATGGCGCTCAGGTCCGGCAGCACCTCGGTCGAGATGTGCGCCGCCCGCGAGTGGATGCGCTGGCCCGCGTCCATGTCGTCGTCCTCCGGCCGCGGCGCCAGGCCCTTGAGCTTGCGCGCGGTGATGCCTGCCTCCCGCGCCGCCTCCAGCCAGCGGGCCCCGGTGAAGAGAACCGGATCGTCACCGGCCGCAATGAATCTCAGGCAGAGCGCAATGGCGGGAATGGCATGACCCGGATCCGGTCCGGCGACGACGGCGACTCGCATCCGATCAGCGTGCCACAGCGGCCGGAGCGCCCTGACCTCAGTGACGTGCTTCGAGGCCGACGGCATCGCGGAGCCGGGTCGCGGCCTCGCGCAGCGCCGGATCGTGCACCGCGGACGAATCCATCAGCGCGGCCAACGCCTCGGCGATGACATTGAGCTTTTCCTGCTCGGCCTCGTCGGCCCGCCTGCTCGCGTTCTCCAGCAGCACCACCAGGAGCAGGGTGAAGACGCTCGCGACGGTATGGATCGCGGCCTGCCACGCCTTGAGATCGGTCCACAGCGGAAGGCTGACCAGCCAGAGTGCGACCAACCCGGCGCACACGAAGAAGAAGGGCGACTGACTGACCCGGAGCTGGGCCCGCTCGACGAACCGCTCGAACGCCGAACGCCGATCCCCGCGCCGCCGGGTCTGCGCCGCGTCACTCCTGCGCTCCATCCCGCTCGCCTCCTCCTAGCGGCGCACCAATCCGCCCAGTGTCCGGCCTGCCAACTCGACGATGCCCGGCTCGTGGCCGTTCGCGATCAGATTGATGACGACGCCGTCGATGCCACGGTCGAGGACCCGCGATGCGATCTGCTCGGCCACGTCGTCGGGATCACCGACGAACTGCCGATCCGTGGCTGCGGCGCGTTCGTCCTCGTCGAGAGCATCCAGGTCGAGCCCGCGGGTGAGCAGGAGGTCGCGTTGCAGCCTGCGGGCGCGATCGCCGTCCTCGTCGATGATCACGAAGGCGAGGAAGCTCGTCTCGAGAGTGCCGCGATCCCGGCCGACCTCCGCGCAGCGCGCGGCCAGCGCGTCCAGTTTGCGGGGCAGCTCGGATGCGTTGCAGATCATGTTCAGGTGATCGGCATAGCGGGCCGCAAAGCCGAAGGTCTTCTTCTCACCGCCGCCGCCGAGCAGCACCGGCAGGTCGTCGCGGATGCGGGGCTCGTTGATCGCGCCCTCGGTCCGGTACCACTTGCCCTCGAAGGTCGGACGCTGCCCGCGCAGCATCGGCACGATGATCTCCAACGCCTCGCCGAGCCGCTCGAAGCGATCGGTGAAAGTGCCGAACTCGTAACCGAACTGGCGGTGTTCGAGCTCGAACCAGCCGGCGCCGATGCCGAGCACAGCCCGCCCGCCGCTGACCACGTCCAGGGTCGTCACCGTCTTGGCGAGCATGGCCGGGTTCCGGTAGGTGTTGCCGGTGACGAGCGCCGAGAGCTGGATGCTCTCGGTCGATGCCGCGAGCCCGGCCAGCGCGGTGTAGGCCTCGAGCATCGGTTCGTCGGGCTCCCCGATGCCGGGCAGCTGATAGAAGTGGTCCATCACGAACGCGGTGTCGAATCCGGCCGCCTCGGCCTCGCGGGCCTGGGCGATCACGGTCGGGAACAGCTCCCGCACCGACCGCGAGTAGCTGAAGTTGGGCATCTGATATCCGAGTCGAATGCTCACGAACTCCGACGCTACTCCCGGCCGGCCGGGCACGCGCGGCATCGAGGCGGGCCACACCAAGGGTGGCGGATTGTCACCCTTGGGTCGGTGGGGTCCGACCCGATTCGGACGGAGCATGAGGGTGATCACCTCGCACCACATGCCTCGGCTCCAGGAGAACACGATGTCCAGCGCCGAACTCCCGGCGAACGGCACCAACGGCGAGCGGACGATGCAGGACGAACTGGGGACCTCGTTCCGCGCCGACCGTTTCTACGACCGCCAGATGTGCGCCCGCCTGAACCCCGCGATGATCGAGTTCATCGCGAGAATGGACCTGCTGTTCATCGGCACGGCCGCGCCGGACGGAACCTGCGACGTGTCGCTGCGGGCCGGCCCACCTGGCTTCGTCCGGGTCTTCGCCGCTGACCTCGTCGGATATCCCGAGTACCAGGGCAACGGAGTGATGGCCAGCCTGGGCAACATCATCGAGAACCCGCACATCGGGCTGTTCATGGCGGATTTCGTCACCGATCTGATCGGCCTGCACGTCAACGGCACGGCACAGATCATCACCGACGACGAGGTGCGGCGCGCATACCCGGATCTTCCGAAGGAGCGGGAGCGCGGCCGCCGCGCGGAGCGTTGGGTCGTCGTGCACATCGAGGAGGCATACATCCACTGCCGCAAGCACATCCCCCGGTTGGTGCCCGTCGACCGGGTCCGCCGGTGGGGCACCCACGACCCGGAGCACAAGGGCGGCGACTACTTCGGAGTCGCCGCCGAGCGCAGCCTCCCCCGTTAGAACTCCATGCCCGCGTCGGCCCCCATCTGCATGGTGGTGTTCCCGCCGTCGAGCGACTCACGGATGATGTCCGCGTGGCCCGAGTGCTGCGCGGTCTCCCGGAGGATGTGCAGCAGGATCTTTCGGGCCGTCCACCACTCGCGCTCGGGGGCCCACGGCGCGGTCGGCATCGGGATGAGCACGCCCAGGTCCGGCAGTCCCGCCACCGCCGCATCGGTCGCGCGTGCGACGGCCGCGTAGTCCTCGAGCAACCCGGCCAGGGTCGTATCCTCGCCGACGGTCCACGCCTCGGTTGCGGTCTCCATGTCGAACTCGGCGTTCTCGTCAGGTTCGATCATCGTCTCGATCCAGTGCCGCTCCGTGGCGGCGACGTGCTTGACCAGGGACATCAGGGTGAGTTCGCTCGCCGTCGACCGAGTCCGTGCCTGCGCGTCGTCGAGCCCGCGGAACGTGATGAGGAAGGTCTGGCGCTGGTCGGCCAGCATCGCCAGGATGTCGGCGTGCTCCCCGGTGACGGTGGACTGTGCGGCGGCGTTCTGAACTGTGCTCATGTGATCGGCCTTCCCTTGTCTGTTGGTAGGGATGACGCTACGAGCTATTGCGGTCAGAAACGGTCCTCAATTGCCGGTGTCGCGGAGAAGACCCGAAAATCCTCGCCGTCAGCCCTTCAGCGCGGCCTCGGCAGCCTCCGTCGCCCGCTCGCGATCCGCGGGCACCAGCCCGATCCGGGTCCGCCGGTCCAGCAGGTCGTCGACGTCGAGGGCGCCCTCGTGGCTGACCGCGAAGGCCAGCTCGGCGTGCGTGACGTCGATACCCTCCGCGATCGGGGCGAGCTCGCCCGCCGCCGCCACCTGTGCCGACTCGCTGCCGTAGCGGGCGACGAGCGAGGCAGGCAGGTCGCCCGTGACCGGCCCCGCGCCGACCACAGGGAGCTTCGTGGTCACACACGGTCCCGCCACGAGAGCACCCGCGCGGACGGCGGCGTCGACCGCGTCCTGCGCCATCTTCCGATAGGTGGTGAGCTTGCCGCCGACCACACTGATGACGCCGTTCGACGAGCGGAGCACCGCGTGGTTGCGCGAGAGATCGGCGGTCGAGCCCTCGCCGGTGTCGAGCAACGGCCGCAGACCCGAATAGGTGGCCAGCACGTCCGCCCGGGTCAGCGGCGTACCCAGCGCGGTGTTCACCGTGTCGAGCAGGAAGTCGATCTCGAAGTCCGCGGCCTGCGGCACGTCGGGGATCTCGCCCTCGATCGCCTCGTCGGTGAGGCCGAGGTAGACCCGGCCCAGCTGCGCGGGCAGCGCGAACACGAATCGGTTGGTCTCCCCCGGGATCGGCACCGTCAGGGCTGCGGTGGGATTCCCCAGCGCCTCCGCGGGCAACACCAGATGAGTGCCCCGGCTCGGCTTCAACCGGATGTCGGGATCGACCTGCCCGGCCCAGACCCCCGCCGCGTTCACCACCGCGCGGGCCCGGATCGTCAGTTCCTCGCCGGTCTGCTCATCGCGCAGCCGCGCCGAGGTACCGGTCACGTCGTACGCACCCACCCGGGTCAGAACCGTGGCGCCGTGCTGAGCAGCGGTGCGCGCGATGGCCACGACAAGCCTGGCATCGTCGATCAGCTGGCCGTCGAACGCCAGCAGCCCGCCGCGCAGACCGTCGCGCCGGACCGCGGGCGCGAGCTCCGCGGCACGGTCGGCGGACACCCGGCGCGAGCGCGGCAACACTTTCGTCGACGTCCGGGCAGTGGCCCGCAGCACGTCGCCCGCCAGGAATCCGGTTCGCACCAGGGTCTTCTCGAAGGCCCCGACCGACGGCAGCAACGGAACGAGCTGCGGCATCGCCCGGACCAGGTGCGGCGCGGTGCTCGTCATCAGGATCCCGCGCTCGACGGCGCTCTCCCGCGCGATGCCGACGTTCCCCGAGGCCAGATAGCGCAACCCGCCGTGGGCGAGCTTTGAACTCCATCGGCTCGTGCCGAACGCCAGGTCGTGCTTGTCGACGAGCACCACCCGCAGGCCGCGCGAGGCGGCGTCGAGGGCGGTACCGACACCGGTGATGCCGCCGCCGACGACGAGCAGGTCCACCGCGGTCCCGTCACCGAGCTCGGACAGTTCCCGGCTGCGCCGGTCCGCATTCAGCGCCGACTTCGATTGCTGGTTCACCGTTGCTCCTATGTGAGGGGTGGTCTGAGGTACGCGTCGACCGCGTGCGCGAGCTCCGCGATCAGCGCCTTCGGGGGCAGGATCTCCGCGACCATGCCCGCTGACTGCACGGCCGACTGCGCCATCAGCAGGATCATGGTGGCGATACCGGTGGCATCGCCCGCGCGGATCGAGCCGTCGCGCTGCCCGACCAGGACGACAGGGGTGAGCGTGTCGACGATCGCCCGCTGGCTCGCCCCGAGCCGGTCGACGATGTAGGTGATGAGCAGTTCGGGGTCCGAGCGCAGGATCTTGACGAACAGCGGGTGGCTCCGCACAGTCTCGGCGGTCTCCGCCACGCCGCGCACCAACTGCTCACGCGCAGCCCCCGACCCGGACATCTCCGGCAGCGCCTGCTCGATCTCCCTGGTCAGCAGGTCCGCGACGACGGCCTTGGTATCGGGCCAGCGGCGGTACACGGTGGGTCGACTCACCCCCGCGCGACGGGCGATCTCGGCCAGGGTGGTCCGCCTCAGGCCGAATTCGAGCACACAGGCCCGGGTTGCGTCGAGAATGAGGTCGTCGACGGTGGGCGCTGCAGCTGCAGTCTGCGGTTCAGCGTTACGGATAGACATCGTATGTAACACTGTAACGCATGTCCGACACCGCAGCTCCGCAATCAGCCCCCACTCCGCAGTTCCCCGACACCGCGGCACCCACCATGGAGTGGGACGCCTGGGGAGTCGCCGAGTTCCGCAAGCAACTCTCGCCGCAGGTGCTCACCCTGCTCCGCTCCGCACTCGGCGTCAGCGCCGAGCAGTCCCCGCCGCCCGAGGAGTCGGCCGCGGTGCTGCGCCCGATCAGCCTGACCGAGGGCCACCGCACCGACCTCGACGAGCTGATCGGGGCCGAGCACGTGCGCACCGACGACGCGACCCGGCTCCGCCATGCCGGCGGCAAGAGCACGCCGGACCTGTTGCGCCGCAAGGACACCGAGCCGCAGGATGCCCCCGACGCGGTGGTCCTGCCCGGCTCACACGACGAGGTGCTCGCCCTGCTGCGGTACTGCGCGGCCGAGTCCATCGCTGTGGTGCCCTTCGGCGGCGGCACCAGCGTGGTCGGCGGCGTCGACCCGGCACGCGGCGGTTTCCACGAGGTGATCGCCCTCGACCTGCGCCGCCTGGACGCGCTGCTCGAGCTCGACACCGTGTCCGGCATCGCGACCCTGCAGGCGGGCGTCACCGGCCCGCAGGCCGAGCAGCTCCTCGGCACGCACGGCTTCTCGCTCGGTCACTTCCCGCAGAGCTTCCAGTTCGCCACGATCGGCGGGTTCGCCGCGACCAGGTCCTCCGGCCAGGCCTCCGCCGGCTACGGCCGCTTCGACGACATGGTCCAGCGGATCCGGGTCGCGACCCCGACCGGCGACCTCGACCTGGGCAGGGCGCCCGCGTCCGCCGCCGGACCGGACCTGCGCGAGCTGTTCGTCGGGTCGGAGGGCGCGTTCGGGATCATCACTGAGGTGGCCGTCCGGGTGCACCCCATCCCCGAGACCACCGCCTACCGGGCCTGGTCGTTCCCCGATTTCGAGACCGGCGCGACCGCGCTGCGCACGGTGATCCAGACCGGCGCCACCCCGACCGTGATGCGGCTGTCCGACGAGGCCGAGACCGGACTCAACCTGGCGCTGGCAGGCGACGTGGGCGGCGAGAGCCCCGCGGCGGGCTGCCTGGCGATCACCACCTTCGAGGGCACCGCGGCCCACGTGGAGTCCCGGCACGCCGAGGCGTGCGCGCTGCTCGCCGCCGCGGGCGGCACCGACCTGGGCGAGCAGCCCGCCAGGTCATGGGAGCACGGCCGCTACGACGCGCCGTACCTGCGCGATGCGCTGCTCAACGCGGGCGCCATCGTGGAGACCCTCGAGACGGCCACCACGTGGTCGAACCTGTCGAACCTCCGTACCGCCGTCACCACCGCGCTCACCGAATCGCTGACCGCACAGGGCACCCCGGCGCTGGTGATGTGCCACATCTCGCACACCTACCCGACCGGCGCCTCCCTCTACTTCACCGTGGTCTGCGCACAGACCGCCGATCCGCTGCCCCAGTGGGCGGCGGCGAAGAAGGCCGCCGGCGACGCGATCGTCTCCGTCGGCGCCACCATCACCCACCACCACGCCGTCGGGCGCGACCACCGTCCGTGGATGTCGGACGAGGTCGGCGAGCTGGGCGGACGGGTGCTCCAGGCAGTCAAGGACGCCGTTGATCCCACCGGAATCCTCAACCCTGGCAAGCTGATTCCATGAGATCAGTCACGGTTCTGACGAACCCCGCCGCAGGCAATGGCCACGCCCCGGAGGCCGCCGCGGCGGCGATCGCCCGGCTCCGCGAGCTCGGCGTACAGGTCACCGAGATCGAGGGGGAATCCGCGACGGAGGCCCTCGAGCTGGCACGAAAGGCAGTTGCCGACGGCACCGACGCGTTGGTCGCGGCCGGCGGCGACGGGCTGATCAGCATCGCCTGGCAGGCCCTTGCCCAGAGCGGCATCCCGCTCGGCATCATCCCCGGCGGCACCGGCAACGACCACGCCCGGTTGTTCCACATCCCGGTCGACGACCCGGCCGCCGCCGCGGATGTCATCGCCCGCGGCACCACCGAGACGATCGATCTCGGCAAGGTCGGCGACCGCTGGTTCGGCACCGTGCTCTCCAGCGGGTTCGACTCGCTGGTCACCGACCGGGCGAACCGGCTGCGGTGGCCCCGCGGGCCGATGCGCTACAACGTCGCGATGCTCGTCGAGCTGGCGCAGCTGCGCCCGATCCCCTACCGGATCGTGCTCGACGACCAGACCATCGAACTCGACGCGGCGATGGTCACGGTCGGCAACGGCACCTCGTACGGCGGCGGCATGCTGATCACCCCGAACGCCGAGGTCACCGACGGACTGCTGGACGTCACCGTGGTGGCGGCGAGCAGCCGGCTGCGGTTGGTGCGCCTGTTCCCGACGGTCTACAAGGGCACCCACGTCGAACTGGACGAGGTGCAGACGTTCCGGTCCCGCAGGGTCCGGCTCGAGGCGGCCGGCATCACCGCCTATGCCGACGGCGAACGGTTCGACCCGCTGCCGATCGACATCGAGGCGGTTCCCGGCGCGGGATCCGTCATCGTCGGGGCACCGATCCGCTGACGGGGTGCGCTCGCCGGGGTTGGCGGTCCATCCCGCCTCCACCTCGGCGAGCGCGTCGGCCGTGGCCTCAGAACTGGTACAGCTCGAACCCGACCGCACGATCGGCCGCGAAACCGTCCCTCGGACCGGTCGCCATCTCGATCTGCGCCCGCGCCTGATCCAGCACCGGGACGTCGCTGAGCGCCTGCAGGTACCGGCTGTGTTCGGCGAGCGACGCCACCGCCGTGTCGACCGTGGCGCTGACGTCGACGGCGTGGGTTGCCCCGACCATGACGTTGACCGCCACCCACCGCACGCCCGTCCACCGCGGTTCGGTGAGCTCGGGAAAGATCCACTCGTTGGCCGCGTCGGACACCGCGTCGAGCACGCTCTGCCCGAGCGCCCGATGGTCGGCGCTGTTGAGAAAGCCCGGCCCCCAGGTCTCGCGATGATTCATGGTGAGCACGAACTCGGGCCGATGCCGCCGGATCGCCGCCGCCAGATCCCGTCGCAGATCCAGCCCCTCCTGGAGTCTGCCGTCTGGGTGGCCCAGGAATTCGACCTCCCTGACGCCGACGACGGCCGCCGAGCGGCGTTCCTCTTCCTCGCGCAGCGGCCCGCACTCGGCAGGCGGCAGGCCCGTGATGCCCGCCTCGCCGCTGGTCGCGAGGACATACCGGATGTCCTTGCCCTGACCGGTCCACCGGGCCACCGCCGCGGCGGCCCCGTACTCGATGTCGTCGGGGTGGGCGACGATGACGACGCCCCGTTTCCAGTCCTCGGGAATCGGCTCCATGCGCCTCAGCATGCCCGTCCCCGGGTGGTACCGCGCGGCGCCGCGCTAGAGCCGGGTGACGTCCTTGGTGTCGCTGTCGGACATCGCCTTGAAGAGCAGGTACAGCCCGAACACCACGGCACCGACGACCAGGACCCAGAACAGCCCCTTGACCAGCGCGCCGACCACGGCCAGCGCGATCCAGACGAGGGCGACAATACCTACGATCTTCCAGAACACCGCGTTCTCCGTTCACTCGATCGGACCGCCGAACGTGACGGCCCGATGCGTCCAGCCTGTCAGCACTCGAGGAGAAAAGCACCAGCTCAGAGGCAAGATCAGGGAAAGATCAGGGTGATCCCTTAGGGCGCCGAGGCCGGGGCGGTCCGGGTGAACCACCGCTGGTCCCCGCCGCTGGCATAGGCTCAGCGGGTTGTCCCCGTACTCGCAAGGAGCTCGACCGCTCGTGTCTACACGCACCGCAGGCGCCCCCCGCAACACCGCTCGTGACCTCGCCCAGGTCGCGGTGTTCGCCGCCCTGATCATCGCCCTCGGGCTGCCCGGCACGATCACCATCGGATCCTCCGGCGTCCCCATCACGCTGCAGACGCTTGGGGTGATGGTCGCGGGCGCGCTGCTGGGACCCCGCAAGGGTGTCCTGACCGTGCTCACCGTCATCGTGCTCGGCCTGGCCCTGCCCGTGCTCGCGGGCGGCCGGACCTCGCTCACCTCCCTGTCCAGCCTCACCGGTGGATTCCTGATCGGCTGGATTCCTGCGGTCGCGCTGATCGGCTGGCTCACCGTCAAGATGCTGCCCCGCTACAACGTCTTCATCGGCATCGTCATCAACGCACTGGGCGGGATCGTGGTGATCTACGCCTTCGGCATCGCGGGCATGATGCTCCGCAGTGACCTCACCTTCTGGCAGGCGCTGAGCGCCAACGGCACCTTCGTCCCCGGCGACCTCCTCAAGGCCGTCATCGCGGCGGTCGTGGCCGCCCAGGTGCATCGCGCCTACCCCGCGCTGCTGACGTCGGCGGCACCCACCCGCACGCCCGTCGACGCCGTCTAGCCGCGCCGATGCCCGAGATCCGCTTCGAGTCCGTCGCCCACCACTACGGTGAGCGCGCCGTGCTCGCGGACGTCGATCTCGTCCTCACCGAGGCGCGGATCGGTGTCATCGGCGCGAACGGCAGCGGCAAGTCCACCCTGGCCCGGATGATCAACGGCCTGGTGACGCCGAGTGGCGGTCGGGTCACGGTGGACGGTCTCGACACCGAGCGTGAGGGCCGCAAGGTGCGACGCAAGGTCGGTTTCGTGTTCACCGACCCGGACCATCAGATCATCATGCCGACGGTCGCGGAGGACATCGCGTTCTCCCTGCGCCGCAGCTCGATTCCCGCCGCCGACCGGGCCGCCCGGGTCGCGACGGTGCTCGAGACGTTCGGGCTGGCCGGGCACGCCGAGCACCCGACGCATCTGCTCTCGGGCGGCCAGAAGCAGCTGCTCGCCCTCGCCGCGATCATGGTCACCGACCCCGAGCTGATCGTCGCCGACGAGCCGACCACGCTGCTCGACCTGCGCAACACCCGACTGGTTGCCGAGACATTCGCGGCGCTGCGCCAGCAGGTGATCGCGGTGACCCACCAGCTCGACCTGCTCCACGACTTCGACCGGGTCCTGGTGATCGACTCCGGCCGGGTGGTCGCGGACGGCGCCCCGGACGAGGCGATCGGGTTCTACCGGCGACTGATCGGATGACCACGCTCGGCATCTACCACCCGGGCACCTCGCTGTTGCATCGAGCGCCCGCCGGGGCCAAGCTCGCGGGCCTCGTCGTGGCGCTCATCGCGCTCGCGGCGGCGGTGCGGTCGCCCTGGCAGCTGATCCCGGCCACGGCGCTCGTCGCTGCCGGCTTCGCGGCGGCCAGGATCCCGGTCCGGCTCGCGGTTGCACAGCTGCGCACGGTGCTGTGGATGCTGACCTTCGTCGGCGTGTTCCAGGTGATCTTCACCGGGTGGCGCCGCGCCCTGGTGGTGTGCGGGGTGTTGCTGCTGTCCGTGGCGCTCGCCGCCCTGGTCACGCTGACCACCAAGGTGATGGACATGCTGGACGCGGTGGCGCGAATGCTGGCCCCGCTGAGGCGATTCGGGATCAACCCGGAGCGGGTGGGACTGGTCCTCGCGATGACCCTCCGGTGTATCCCCCTGCTCAGCGGCCTCGTCTCCGACGTGACGGAGGCGAGAAAGGCCAGGGGCCTGGGGTTCTCACTGCGCGCACTCGCGGTGCCCGTCGTGGTGGGCGCGTTGCGGACCGCCGACGCGATGGGCGAGGCACTGGCCGCGAGGGGCGTCGACGACTAGACGCGGTGCCTGCGCCTGATCGCCTCGATCTCTTCGAGCGCGCCGGCCCACCCCTCCAGGCGATCCGACGCCGAAAGCATCTCGGACCGCTGCCTTTCGAGCGCTCCGAGCGAATCGGCCGTGGCAGGCACCGTCATCTTCGCAACGGAGGCGAGGAGCTCCTCGTACTGCTCCACGCCGTCCGACAGCCGGGTCGCCGTGGCGTCGATCGTGTCGCCGAGCTGCAGTCCGGCCGTGGTCGAACCCGCGCGTTCCATCGCGATGACGTCATCGGCCACCGCGAACAGGGCCTCTGCGGCCGACGCCGCGGTCTCGCCGATCTGCTCGATGTCCTCCTCCGCGACCACAGCGGACCTGGTGAGCACCCCCAGCAGCTCCTGCAGGCCGGTCTGTGCGCCGAGCAGCCGGGAGATCGGCTCGCGGGCCGCCGACCCGACCGGTGGCAGTGCCCGTCGCGCCGGAGTCCGCACGGGCAACGGAATCTCGTTGAGTCGCCGATAGGTTCGCCACGCGGCGACCGCAGGAACTGCGAACAGCACGGTGGCGCCGCCGCCCGCGATCAGCGACCATTCCGGCGCCGATGCCGCGACCAGGCCGACCGTGCCCACCGCCGAGGCCCCCGATACGGTGCCGTACCGGACCCGACGCCGGTTCGCGCGGCGCCGCCTACGGAGCAACTTCTCCCGGGGATCGGACCACTTCCGCACGACCGAGGCCACCGACCCGCTCACGGTGCGGGCCGCCTCGGTGGCCGCGACCACACCGGAGGCACCGTTCGCCGCGGCGGCGAAAAAGGCAGCGGCCGAACGGGAATCACTTCCCACTCGGCCGCGCCTCGAACTCGTCATCTCACCCTCATCGGACCACGCGACTACTGCGCGGCAGGTCCCGCCGCATCGGGCTTGGCCGCGGGCGTGGCGGGCGCTGCCGGGGTGGCCGGGGCAGCCGCGGGTGTCGCCGTGCCGCCGGTGGGCAGCGCGTCACCCTTCATCGAGGCCCGGATCTGCTCGAGCCTGCTGTGCCCGGCCATCTGGACGCTGGCCTGCTGGACCTCCATCATGCGACCCTGCACCGAATTCTGTGCCAGCTCGGCGGAACCGAGCGCATCCGCGTAGCGACGCTCGATCTTGTCGCGGACCTCGTCCAGGTTCGGGGTGTTGCCCGGCGCGGAGAGCGTGCTGTCCATCGAGCGCAGCGAGTCGCTGACCTTCTCCTGCATCTTCGCCTGCTCGAGCTGGCTGAGCAGCTTGGTCCGCTCGGCGACCTTGGCCTGCAGGGCCATCGCGTTCTGCTCGACGGCCTTCTTGGCCTGGGTGGCGGCCTGCAGCGACTGGTCGTGCAGCGCCTTGAGATCTTCGACGCCCTGCTCGGCGGTGACGAGCTGCGCGGCGAACGCCTCGGCGGCATTGGTGTACTGGGTGGCCTTCTCGACGTCACCGGCGGTGGCGGCCTGATCTGCCAGCGTGACCGCCTGACGGGCGTTGGCGTTGAGCTTCTCCACCTCGTCGAGCTGGCGGCTGAGCTTCATCTCCAGCTGGCGCTGGTTACCGATCACCGACGCGGCCTGCTGGGAAAGTGCCTGGTGCTGACGCTGCGCGTCCTCGATCGCCTGCTGAATCTGAACCTTCGGGTCGGCCTTCTCGTCGATCTTCGCATTGAAGAGCGCCATCAGGTACTTCCATGCCTTGACGAACGGATTAGCCATGGGTTGATCCTGCCTCCATTTGATGCGCCGCGCGAAGCGCGACCCGATGCGCGACCGTCACGCACCGGAACACGGGCACTGCCCTACCTGCTGGTCGGACCCACCAGTCGAGCACTGGTGGTCACACACAAATCTATCGGTTCGGACGACCGCTGGCATCCCCGCCACGGCCCAATTGTCAAGAACTTACGCGGCGGCGAGTGCGGTGGCGTTCGGCGCAGGGATCACCATGCGGGTGTCCTCGGCGATGCGTGGCGAACCACCGGCCACACCGGGGGTCGCGTTCGCGGAGGCCACGTTCGAGTTCGCCGGGGCGCCCCGATCGGCGGCGGAGTCCGACAGCGACTCGCTGACGTCGTACAGAACCTCGGACAGGGGCACTTCGAGGGCATCGCAAATGGCCGCCAGCAGCTCACTGGAGGCCTCCTTGCGCCCGCGTTCCACCTCGGAGAGATAGCCCAGGCTCACGCGCGCGGTGCCCGAGACCTCACGCAGGGTTCGGCTCTGCGAGACCCTCGCACGCCGCAGACTGTCACCGATTGCTTCACGCAACAGCACCGCCATGTGGCTCCTCCTTCATCTCCGCCCAACAGCTTGTTCAACGCCCGAGGGTTCCGAAATGGTTCCCGGTGGCCGCGGCTTGAGCAAACCGAGCCTATCCCGCCGCGGCCGCGCGCATGCGGACTAGGAGTGTCGACACGGCCGATCGGACCGCGCCGCTGCGAATCGCCCAGCGGTCACCGGCGAGTTCGAGCCGCTCCGCCGAGACCCCGTCGGGACCGGCGATACCGAGATACACCGTGCCGACCGGCTGGCCATCCTGCGGGTCCGGCCCCGCCACACCGGTCAATCCCACGCCCCAGTCGGCCCCGCACCGTGTCTGCGCGCCCACCGCCAGCGCCCGGGCCGTGCTCGCGGCGACCGGACCATCCGTGGCCAGCACCCCCGGATCGACGCCCGCGAGGCCGACCTTGAGATCTGTCGCGTACACCACCAGTCCGCCGCGCAGCACCAGGCTCGCGCCAGGAATCCCGCCGATCGTCGCCGCGAGCAGCCCCGCGGTCAGCGACTCGGCGGTCGCGACCGTCTGGCCCCGCGAGGTGAGGGCCGACACCAGATCAGCCGCCTCGGTCCCGGCGACCAAGGGGTCGGTCACTGCCCTGGTTCGTGCGGGTGCACGCCTGCCCTGAGGCGAACAGCCTGGATCACGTAGTCCAGGCCGGTCACCACGGTGAGGAGGACCGCAAGACCCATCGCGATCGCGCTCACCGTCGCCCACCCGGCGGGCAGCGGCAACAGGTACATACCGATCGCCAGCGATTGCACCAGGGTCTTGAGCTTGCCGCCCCGTCCCGCGGGAATCACTCCGTGCCGCAGGACCGCGAACCGCATCAGGGTGATCCCGAGTTCGCGGGCCGCGATGATCGCCGTGACCCACCAGCTGAGATCGCCGAGCACCGACAGACCCACCAGTGCGGCACCGATCAGGGCCTTGTCGGCGATGGGGTCGGCGAGCTTGCCGAAGTCGGTGACCAGTCCGTACTTCCGCGCGAGCTGGCCGTCGATGCGGTCGGTGATCGCGGCGACCGCGAAGACGATGGTGGCGATGATCCGCCAGAAGGTCGAGTGCCCGCCGTCCATGAACAGCGCGACCAGGAAGACCGGGACCAGGAAGATGCGGAGCACGGTGAGGATGTTCGCGATGTTGACCACGGGCACCGGCTTCTCATGCGGCACGCCGCCGGCGACCGGTGCCACCTCAGTCCCCGCGTCCCGATGCCCGCCGGACGCCATCTCGTCGTGCGACTGCGCGGTCACAGGGCCGCCGCCAACGCAGCGCGAGACGCCACCCCGCAGAAGTGGGTTTCGTCGCGGAAGCTGTCGAATCGGGCGGGCACATGGCTAAGAATATCGGTTGGCTCCATGACTACTCTTCACCACATGACCTCTGGGCCCATGACCCCCGATCCGGACGCTCCGACTGTCCGTCGCGCGCGAACCTCCGACGTGCCGCAGATCAAGCGCCTGATCGACATCTACGCGGGCCGAATCCTGCTCGAGAAGAACCTGGTCACCCTCTACGAGGCCGTTCAGGAGTTCTGGATCGTCGAACTCGACGGCGAGGTAATCGGTTGTGGCGCACTGCATGTCCTGTGGGCCGACCTCGGCGAGGTACGCACCGTCGCCGTGGACCCGAAGGTCAAGGGCCGCGGCATCGGCCACCTGGTGGTCGCACAGCTCATCCAGGTCGCGCGCGAGCTCGAACTCGGGCGCGTGTTCGTGCTCACCTTCGAGGTCGACTTCTTCGGCAAGCACGGTTTCGTCGAGATCGAGGGGACACCGGTGACCGCGGAGGTGTTCGGCGAGATGTGCCGGTCCTACGACACCGGCGTGGCGGAGTTCCTCGACCTGAGCTACGTGAAGCCGAACACTCTCGGCAACACCCGCATGCTTCTCACCCTCTAGAGACCCGCCAACCCCATCCCGAAAGCGAGCCCCCATGCCCATCTTCGCCGTCGAGTACACCTACAGCGAGGCCACCGCCACCGCCAGGGACGAGATCCGGCCCGACCACCGCGCGTGGCTGTCCGGACTGGTCGACAGCGGCGTCGTGCTGACCACGGGACCTTTCGCGGACGGCAGCGGCGCACTGATCCTGGTGACGGCCGAGGATGCCTCGGCCGTGCGCTCGCTCTTCACCAACGACCCATTCGGAAAGGCCGGGCTCGTCGAGGCCGCCCGGTTCACCGAATGGACGCCGGTGATGGGCGCCTTCTCCTGATGCGGCTGCGCCGCAGTGGTGCGGTGGCGGAGTCCTCGGACCCCGCCACCGCACCACTGCGCGTCAGCGCACCACTCGGTGGCCTTACTTGGCCGCGGTGTTGCGGGTCTTGAGCAGGCTCGCCACCGCCGTCACCACCAGCACACCGAGGATCACGAGCAGCGAGAGTCCCGTGGAGATCACGGGGACGCTCACGTGCTCGCCGCCGTTGATGAACGGCAGGGTGTTCTCGTGCAGCGCGTGCAGCACCAGCTTCACGCCGATGAACGCGAGGATGATCGACAGGCCGTAGGACAGGTACACCAGCCGCTCGAGCAGCCCGCCGATCAGGAAGTACAGCTGCCGCAGGCCCATCAGCGCGAAGGCGTTCGCGGTGAACACGATGTACGGCTCCTTGGTGAGGCCGTAGATCGCGGGGATGGAGTCGAGCGCGAACAGGATGTCGGTGAACCCGATCGCGACGAGGGCCAGGAACAGCGGCGTGACCAGGCGCTTGCCGTCGATCCTGGTGGTCAGCCGGTCGCCGTCGAACACCTCGGTGGTCGGCAGGAACCGCTTGGCCAACGCGATGATCTTGCTCTCGCGTTCCTCTTCCACCTCGGCCTCGTGCCCGGCCTCCTTGATCAGCTTGTACGCGGTGTAGACCAGGAAGAAGCCGAACAGATAGAACACCCAGCTGTACGCGTTGATCGCCGCGGCACCGACGGCGATGAAGGCGCCGCGCATCACCAGTGCCATCACGATGCCGATCAACAGCACCTTCTGCTGGTACTGACGGGGGATCGCGAAGGTCGACATGATGATGACGAACACGAACAGGTTGTCGACCGAGAGGGCCTTCTCGGTGACGTACCCGGCGAAATACTCACCGCCGTAGGTGCCGCCCCAGCCCCAGATGATCACGAAGCCGAACAGGATCGCGATACCGATGTAGACGGCCGACCAGAATGCGGATTCGCGGAAGGTGGGCTCGTGGGGGGTGCGCACGTGCGCGAAGAAGTCGAATACGAAGAGCCCGAGGATCACCGCAATGGTGACTATCCAGATGAGCGGTGTGACATGCATCAGCCAACGACCTCCGGTTGCCGATAGGTAGGGCACCGGAGGTCTCTCCCGCCGACGGTGCAGTCGACCGGCAACCCCGGAGCGGCAATGGTGCCGTTCGTGCTGACGAGGTTGCCACAGGAATGGGGGATACTCCCCTCCAAGGCTCGTTCATTCAACCACAACGCGGCCTGCCCGCCGGCCAGGCGCGGACGGGCCGACTCAGTCCTCGGGCTCGGACTCCGGATCCCCGCCGCGGATCGACCACAGCAGCCCGTCCAGCTCGTCCGGCTTGATCAGCACGTCGCGGGCCTTGGAGCCCTCACTGGGGCCGACCACTCCCCTGGTCTCCATCAGGTCCATCAGACGACCCGCCTTGGCGAAGCCGACCCGGAGCTTGCGCTGCAGCATGGAGGTCGACCCGAACTGACTCGTGACCACCAGCTCGACGGCCTGCAGCAGCACGTCCATGTCGTCGCCGATGTCGGGATCGACGTCCTTCTTGTCCGCCGCCTTCGAGGCAGTGACGCCCTCGGTGTACTCGGGCTCGGCCTGGTTCTTGGAGAAGTCGACGATCGCGGAGATCTCTTCGTCGGTGATGAAGGCGCCCTGCAGACGGGTCGGCTTGCCAGCCCCCATCGGCAGGAACAGCGCGTCGCCCATACCGATCAGCTTCTCCGCGCCCGGCTGGTCGAGGATGACCCGCGAGTCAGTGAGCGACGAGGTCGCGAACGCCAGCCGTGAGGGCACGTTGGTCTTGATCAGGCCGGTCACCACGTCTACCGACGGGCGCTGGGTCGCGAGCACGAGGTGGATGCCCGCCGCGCGCGCCTTCTGCGTGATCCGGACGATTGCCTCCTCCACGTCCCTCGGCGCGGTCATCATCAGGTCCGCCAGCTCGTCCACGATCGCGAGGATGTACGGGTACGGCCGGTACACGCGCTCGCTGCCGAGCGGCGCCGTGATCTCCCCGGACCTGACCTTCTTGTTGAAGTCGTCGATGTGCCGGACCTTGTTGGCCTGCATGTCCTGGTAGCGCTGCTCCATCTCCTCGACCAGCCACGCCAGCGCGGCCGCGGCCTTCTTCGGCTGGGTGATGATCGGCGTGATCAGGTGCGGGATGCCCTCGTACGGCGTCAGTTCGACCATCTTCGGGTCGATCAAGATCATCCGCACCTCGTCCGGGGTGGCCCTGGCGAGCAGCGAGACCAGCATGGAGTTGACGAAGCTGGACTTGCCGGAGCCCGTCGAACCCGCGACCAGCAGGTGCGGCATCTTCGCCAGGTTTGCGCTGACAAAGTTGCCCTCGATGTCCTTGCCGAGGCCGATCACCAACGGGTGGTGATCCTTCCTGGTCGACGGCGCCGACAGCACGTCCGCCAGGCGCACCATCTCCCGGTCCGAGTTCGGCACCTCGATGCCGACCGCGGACTTGCCGGGGATCGGCGCGAGCAACCGGACGTTGTCGGTCGCCACGGCGTACGCGATGTTGCGGGCCAGGGCGGTGATCTTCTCGACCTTGACGCCTGGGCCCAGCTCCACCTCGTATCGGGTGACCGTCGGGCCGCGGGTGAAGCCGGTGACCGCGGCGTCGATCTTGAACTGCTCGAGCACCTCGGTGATGGCCTCGATCATGGTGTCGTTGGCCGAGCTGCGGGTCTTCGGCGGATCGCCCTCGATCAGCAGCGACGTCGGCGGCAGCGTGTAGTCGCCCTCGATGACGCGGTCCGGGATCAGCATCGCGGGCGTCGTGTCCTCGGCCGCGGCCGGGGCGGGGGTCGGCTTCGGCTTCGGCCGCGGTCGGGCCGGGGGCACCGGGGCGGCGGGCGGTGCCGCGATGACCTCGGTGACCGCCTCGTTCGCGGTCTCCTCGACCGGATAGTTCGCGGCAGGCCCCACCCGCTCGTCCACCGGGTAGCCGTCGGCGTCGAACAGCGCCGGGTCGAAATCCGACGGATCCTTGCTCGCCCGACGTGACCGGCGCGCCGGGCGCAGGTTTCGCAGGTCCTCGAGGTCGTCGTGCCCCGGGTCGTCGTGCCCGTGGTCGTAGCCGTCTTCCGGGTCGTACGGCTCGTACTCGTCGGCGTGGCCGTGCACGCCGAACAGCGTCCTGAGCCGCTCCGGCACCTCACGGACGGTGGTGCCGGTGACCAGCAGGACCCCGAACCCCATCGCCAGGATCAGCAGCGGGATGGAGAGCCACATCGTGAGGCCGTCGGTCAGCGGACCGCCGACGACGTACCCGAGGAACCCTGCCGCCTCGGCCCGGCCCTCCGCGTCGACGGGCGCCCCGCTGATGACGTGCCACACGCCAAGCGCGGGCATGCCGATCAGCAGCGAACCGAGGATCAGCCGTGGCCGCACCTCCGGGTGCGGTTCCGAACGCATCAGCACCACCGCGATCGCGCCCGCGATGATCGGCAGGACCGCGCCCGCGCCACCGAAGAGCGCCCGCACCCCGGTCTCGATCCAGTCCCCGACCGGACCGCCAGCGGCGAACCACATGGCGGCCGCGACGATCGCGCTGCCCGCCACGAGGCCGAGCGCGATCCCGTCCCGGCGGTGCCCCGGCTCGATGTCGGCGGCCTTGCTGACCGTCCTGGTCGTCGCGCCGACGCCGCGCGCCATCAGGGCCCAACCGCGGCCGAGCCCTCGCCCGGCGGCCTTGAGCGGGCTCACCGGCGCCTTTGCGGCCGGCTTGCGCCTCGCCGCCTGCGCGTTGCTGCGCGGCGCCGTCGGCTTGCGCGGGGTGGTCACCGTCTTCGTGGTCCGGCCACCCGACCGCGCCTTCGAACCACCCGACGCCGACGATCCCGAGCTCGCGGAGGACCGCGGCGAGGATGACGCGCTCTTGGTAGTTCTGGTCCCGGTCTTACCTGCCATGCACGTCAGGTTAGTCGCTGAGGCCCCATCAGGACCATCCGCAACACCCGCAACAGGGCTTCTAGATGCCGCGATCGAGCGACATCACACTCAGGACGGCCTGATCGGAGCCCGTGGCCTCGAGCCGGACCGCGTCGCGTCCGAAGGCGTGCAGGGCGAGCTCCGCGGGGTCCCCGCGCAGCACCACGGTCTCGCCATCCGCGCTGCGCACCGTGGCTCGCCCTCCGTCCGGGCGCTCCAGCACGACCGAGCAGGACGCCCGTCGATATGCGCGCCTGCCCATCCGCCGGGCCAGCGCCCACAGCGGTCCCGCCCAGACCGGATCGAGGACACGGGGCTCCCAGTCCGGACCACCGCGCCGCACGTCCTCGTGGTGGACGAACATCTCGGCCAGATTCAGCTGCTCGTCGAACGGCCGCATCAGCGACCACACGGGCGGGCCCGTCCTGATCTGCTCGAGCAGGTCCTCGAAGGATCCACCGGCGATCGACGCCTGCACCCGCTCGGTGTACCCGGACAGGGCGGAGACCATGATGCCCGCGGCCGCATCGGGCCGTCGTTCGCGGAGCACCAGGTGCGCGGCCAGATCCCGGACGGTCCACTCGCCGCACAGCGTCGGCGAATCGGGCCCGACCTCGGCCATCGTGGCAACGAGCGCGAGACGCTCGTCATGGGCCAGCTTCATGCCCGCCACGCTACTGCCGCGCGGGCCCGCCCGCGCGCTGACACGCACCCAGTACCGTCCCTCCGGTGCCCATCACCGAGATGATCGTCATCGCCCTCGCCGGTTTCGGCGCAGGCGCGATCAACGCCCTCGTCGGCTCGGGAACCCTGATCACCTTTCCCACCCTTGTCGCGTTCGGCTATCCGCCGGTGGTCGCGACGATGTCGAATGCGGTCGGCCTTGTTGCGGGTGGCGTGTCGAGTACCTGGGGATACCGCCGCGAACTCCGCGGCCAATGGGACCGGCTGCGCTGGCAGATCCCGGCATCGCTCGCGGGAGCGGGCCTCGGCGCGTGGCTGCTGCTACACCTACCCGAAAAGGCGTTCGTCACGATCGTGCCGGTGTTGTTGGTGCTCGCGCTGATCCTGGTGGTCGCCGGTCCCCGGATCCAGGCCTGGGCCCGCGAGCGCGCTGAGGCGCAGGGCCGGACCGCCGAGCACGTCGGCCCGGGGAGGATGGCGGCGCTGACAGCGGGCACCTTCGCGGTCGGGGTGTACGGCGGTTACTTCACGGCTGCGCAGGGAATCCTGCTGGTGGGCGTGATGGGCGCCCTGTTGCCGGAGTCGATGCAGCGGATGAACGCCGCGAAGAACCTTCTCTCGCTGCTCGTCAACCTCGTCGCCGCCACGGCGTACACACTGGTGGCCTTCGACCGGATCAGTTGGGCCGCAGCGGGACTCATCGCCGTCGGATCACTTGTCGGCGGAGCCGTCGGCGCCAGGTACGGCCGACAGCTCTCCCCGACGGCGCTCCGCGGCGTGATCGTCGTCGTCGGCCTGATCGGCCTGTGGCGACTGCTGTTCTAAAAGCCCCCGCGCGGGCCGGCCCGGTGATCGAGACCCGGGCCGGCCGTTGCGAGAGTCCTGACGCGGCGCTAGACGCCGATGACGGTCGGCACGATCATCGGCCGACGCCGGTACTTGTCCGCCACCCAGCGACCGACCACGCGCCGGACCGCCTGCGCGATCCGATGGGTGTCGGTGATGCCTTCGGAGGCGAGCCGGGCGAGCTCCGCCTCGACGAGCACCGCGGCTTCCTTGAGCGCCGCCGGATCGTCGGAGAATCCGCGCCCGTGCACCTCGGGGGTGCTGACGGCCTTGCCGGTGTGCGTGTCCACGGCGAGCGAGATCGAGATGAATCCGCCCTCGCCGAGCACGAGGCGGTCCGAGAGGGTCGAGTCGCCGACGTCACCGACGGAGTTCCCGTCCACGTAGACCATGCCGACCGGGACACGACCCACGATCTCCGCGAGACCGTCGACCATGTCCACCACGACGCCGTCCTCGGCGAGCACGATGCGCTCCTCCGGGACACCGGTGGCCTTGGCCAGCGCCGCGTTGGCCCGCAGGTGTCGCCACTCGCCGTGCACGGGCATCGCGTTGGTAGGCCGCACCGCGTTGTACAGGTACAGCAGCTCGCCCGCCGAGGCGTGGCCGGAGACGTGCACCTTGGCGCTCTGCTGGGTGACGACGGTGGCGCCGCGCTTGGCGAGGCCGTTGACCACGGCGAACACCGAGTTCTCGTTGCCGGGGATCAGCGACGACGCGAGGACCACGAGGTCGTTCGCACGGACGTTGATCTGCCGGTGCTCGCCGCGGGCCATCCGGGACAGCGCGGAGAGCGGTTCGCCCTGCGACCCTGTGGAGATGAGCACCAGCCGGTCGTCGGGCAGGTTCGCCGCGGTGTCGACGTCGACGACGACGCCGTCGGGGACGGACAGATAGCCGAGGTCCTGGGCGATCTGCATGTTGCGGACCATGGACCGGCCGACGAACGCGATCCGGCGGTTGTACCGCACCGCGACGTCCACCACCTGCTGGATGCGGTGCACGTGGCTGGCGAACGACGCGACGATGACGCGCTGCTTGGCCTTGCCGATGACGTTGTCCAGGACGCCGCCGATCTCCCGCTCGGGAGTGACGAAGCCGGGCACCTCGGCGTTGGTGGAGTCCACCAGGAACAGGTCGACGCCCTCGTCGCCGAGCCGCGAGAAGCCGGCGAGGTCGGTCAGGCGGCCGTCGAGCGGCAGCTGGTCCAGCTTGATGTCGCCGGTGTGCAGCACGACGCCTGCGTCGGTGCGGATCGCGATGGCGATGGCGTCCGGAATCGAGTGGTTGACGGCGAAGTACTCACACTCGAACGGGCCGTGCGTGGTGCGCTGACCCTCGATGACCTCGATCAGGTTCGGCCGCTGCCGGTGCTCGCGGCACTTCGCGGCGACCAGCGCAAGGGTGAACTTCGAGCCGATGACCGGCAGGTCGGGGCGCAGGCGCAGCAGGAACGGGATCGCACCGATGTGGTCCTCGTGACCGTGCGTGAGCACCACGGCCTCGACGTCCGCCATCCGGTCCTCGATGTGCGCGAAGTCCGGCAGGATCAGGTCGACACCGGGCTGCTGGTCCTCGGGGAAGAGGACACCGCAGTCGACGATGAGGATCTTGCCCTTGTGCTCGAAGACCGTCATGTTGCGGCCGATCTCGCCGATGCCGCCCAGCGCGACGACGCGCAGGCCGTTGTGGGGCGCCTTCGGCGGCAGGCCGAGCCGTTCGGTCGGGTCGACGCCTGCACGACCGTCCGGGCGCTGCGCGCCGCCCGCGTTCTTCGGCTGACGCTGCGGACGTCCCGATCCAGCCTGCGACCGGGACTTGGGGGCGTTGCCACCCTGCGACTTGGCTCCGGCTCCGGCGCCGCCGCCCTGCGACTTCGCGCCACCGCGGCGGCGCTTGGGCGCCTGTTCCTGTGCCGCCGGTGCCGACTCGGCCGGCGCCTGCTGCGGCTGTTCGGGGGCCGGGGCGGGCGCCTGCTGCTGCGGGGCGGCTTCGGGAGCCGCGGCGGGGGCCGGGGGGCCGGCCTGACGGCTGGCGCTGCGACGACGAGGCGGGCGGGTCATGACAGCACTCCTGCCGCGCGCAGGTCGGCCGCGAGGACCTCGACCTGTTCCGGACTTGGCGGCACCTGTGGCAATCGTGGGTCACCGACGTCGATGCCCTGCAGTCGCAGCCCGGCCTTCGAGGCCGAGACGCCACCGAGCCGGCCGAGCGAACGGATCAGCGGCAGCAGGCTGACGTTGATCTCACGGGCGCGGTCGTTGTCGCCCGCCAGGAACGCATCGCGCAGCTCGCGCAGGCGCCCCGGGACGAGATGACCGATCACGCTGACGAAGCCGGTGGCTCCGACGGAGAGCCACGGCAGGTTCAGCGGGTCGTCACCGGAGAAGAACTGCAGGTCGGTGTTCGCGATCAGCTCGGCGCCCGCGTTCAGGTCGCCCTTCGCGTCCTTGACCGCCAGGATCCTCGGGTGCTCGGCGAGCCGGTAGATCGTCTCGGTCTCGATCGGCACCACCGAGCGCGGCGGGATGTCGTAGAGCATCACGGGCAGATCCGTCGCGTCGGCGACCGCGGTGAAATGCGCCAGCAGGCCGGCCTGCGGCGGCTTCGAGTAGTACGGGGTGACGACGAGCAGTCCGTGCGCGCCCGCCCGAGCGGCGTCGCGCGCCAGCTCGACGCTGTGCGCGGTGTCGTTGCTGCCCGCGCCCGCGATGATCCTGGCCCGGCTGCCGACGGCGTCGATGACCGCGCGCATCAGCTCGAGCTTCTCGTTCTCCGTGGTGGTGGGAGATTCACCGGTGGTGCCCGCGAGCACCAATCCGTCGCAGCCGCCGTCGACGAGGTGCGTCGCCAGCCGAACGCCCGCATCGACGTCCAGCTTCCCGTCGCCGGTAAACGGGGTCACCATCGCGGTCAGGATGGTGCCGAACGGATGCTCGACGGGGGCGGATTCACCGTTGGTCATGGTCAGAAGGTTACCCGGTGGGCAGGTGAAGATTGAACACCGCAGTGCCCGTGCTGAATCGCCCCGCTCAGTCGCGGTTGTCGAACTCGCTCACCGCAACCTCGGTACCGTCCGCGAGTGTCGCGATCTCGAAGTCGCCGAACACATTCGGTGCCGCCTCCGTGAGCTGACGAAGGCATTCGATTGCCAGGCTGCGAATCTCCACGTCGGCATGCTCGGAGGCACGCATCGCGATGAAATGCCGCCATGCCCGGTAGTTGCCGGTGACGACCACTCTGGTCTCGGTCGCGTTGGGCAGCACGGACCTCGCCGCCTGCCGGGCCTGGCGCGCCCGCAGCGACCCGTTCGGGACGTGCGCGAGCTTGGTCTCGAGCGCCTCGAGCAGTTCCACATAAGCGGCGCGGCTGGCATCGGTCGCCGCGACGAACAGCGCTTCGAGCTCGGGGTCGCCGACCACGGCGGGCGGCACCACGACGTTGGCGTCCCGCTCGGTGACCGATCGCTGCGAGAGCTGCGAGTACGACAGGTGCCGATGCCGGATCAGCTCGTGCGTGCAGGAGCGCGAGATCCCCGTGATGTAGAAGCTCACGCTGCCGTGCTCGAGGACCGACAGGTGTCCGACCTCGAGCAGGTGACGCAGGTAGCCGGCGTTGGTCGCGGTTCGCGGATTCGGCTTCGACCAGCTCTGATAGCAGGCCCGACCGGCGAACTCGACGAGCGCCTCGCCGCCGTCCGCATCGGTCTCCCACGGCACGTCCGCCGGTGGGGCGAACTCCGTCTTCGCGATGAGTTGCACTTTCAGAGACACCGCTTGCCGCACTGCGTTCCTTCCCGGTCCTACCAGTCCTGCTCGCCGAATCACCGCACCCTATCGGCGCGACTCCCAGCGTTCACCTGCACGGTGTACCAACTCCGGTGTCCGAACGTCTTGGATCACCGCGTGGTGGTCCGCGCTACCCCCATGGAGGCACCTCGTGGCCCTCACCCCCAACCGTGCCCACGTCCTGCGCGCGGCCGCGGTCGTCGCCGTCGGAACCTCGATCTTCGTCGCTTCCGCCGCGGGCACCGCCCTCGCCGGGGCGCCGACCGCGGTCGAGCAGTCCACCTTCGACCGGTCCCTGCACCTCGACGGCGCCGAGAACGCCCGCGATGTCGGCGGGTACACCACCGTCGACGGCCGCACGGTGAAGACCGGCCTCGTGTTCCGCACCGATGCGCTGAACAAGCTGTCCCCCGCCGACCTCGGCAGGCTCGAGGGCCGGAACGTCAAGGCCGTCGACGACCTGCGCACCGTCTTCGAGCGGGCGCTGCAGCCCGACCTCGTGCCCGCGGGCGCGAAGGCCAACTGGTACGACGTGCTCGGCGCCTCACCCGTCACCACGCTGGTCGACCTGAACTCGGCGTACCGCGCCTTCATCACCGGCCCCGGCGCCGACAAGGCCTTCGGCGCCGTCCTCCGCGACATCCGCGACACCGACGGCGCGGTGCTCTTCCACTGCAGCGCGGGCAAGGACAGGACCGGCTGGACCGCCGCGGTGCTGCTGACGATCCTCGGTGTCGACCGCGCGACGGTGAACGCCGACTTCATCCTGAGCAACCACTACCGCGGAGTCGACGCCGACAGCCCCACCGCGATGCTCGACGGAGTGAAGCAGGAATGGCTCGACGGCGCCTTCGCCGCCGCCGACGAGCGCTACGGCAGCTTCGACAACTACGTGCACCAGGGCCTCGGACTGACCGACGGCGACATCACCGCGCTGAAGGCGAAGCTGCTCGCCTGACACCATGACGCCTTGACCGACGTCAGGAATGACGCCACAATGACGTCATGGAACTGTCGGAGTACACCACCACCCTGCGTGACGACCTGATCGCGGCGGCCGCCCTCGGCGACGAGAACACCAAGCGAATCGCCGAGGCGCTGGCCGTCGCGGCCGAGAACTCGGCGCGTTTGATGCTGCTGTCCGCGCTCTCCGACCTGGCGGCCGAGGTGTCGACCGCGCTCGGCGACCGGACGGTGCACGTGCGGCTCGACGGCGATCGAACGCACGTCGAGGTGGCTCGCCCGGCGCGGCCCGGATCCGGCCCGCGCGGCGAGAGCACCACGAGTGACTACGTCAACGACGCCATCGATGACGTCACCGGAGACATCTCCCGGGTGACCCTGCGCCTGGTGGATCAGATGAAGTCACGCGCGGAGGAGGCCGCATCCCAGAACGGGATGTCGCTGAACTCCTGGGTGTCGCAGGCCGTCCAGGGCGCACTTCGGGACCAGGTGCGCAAGGGCAGGCGGACCGAGGAGTGAGCTGGACGCGCGTCCGCAACCCAGGACCGTTTCGGAATGATGTAATGACGCACTGAGTTTGGACGCAACCGCATGAAGGGGTGGGCTCGATGGCCGTGTCAGGTAACAAGGAATTCCACATCAAGGCCGACCCGGCCAAGGTGATGGAGGCGATCGTTGCGGTGGAACGAGTACCGGAGTGGTCGTCCTCGCACAAGTCGGTGATCGTCGAGAGCACCCACCCCGACGGCCGTCCGCTGCGCGTGCGCATGAAGGTCTCGGTGCTGGGCGTCAACGACGAGCAGGTGGTGGACTACCAGTGGGTCGGCGACGAGAAGGTGAGCTGGACCCTCGTGGAGAGCGACCAGCAGAAGACCCAGGACGGCTCGTACACCCTCGTCGCCGACGGTGACGGCACGAACGTGACCTTCGACCTGACCGTCGACCTCAAGATCCCGATGCCCGGGTTCATCGTCAAGCGCGGACAGAAGATCGCCCTCGAAACGGCCTCGAAGGGCCTGACGAAGTTCGTCGAAACCCTCTGACCGGCAACCGGTTCCGATCCGGACGATCAGACCCGGTCGGCGAGCGCGGCGGCGAGATCCC
>NZ_JBSGTR010000029.1:0-58481 GCF_053607505.1 Rhodococcus sp. NPDC055112 | reverse complement strand
GTCCCTGGACTCGTCAACCGCGCACGGGCGGCGAAGCCGCCTACTTGCCGAAGCCGGCCTTGCGGAGCGCGTCGGCCATCGAGCCGCCCGCGGGGCTGCTGCCGCCCGATCCGCCGCCCTGACGCTGGCCGCCGCCTCGCTGCCCACCCTGACGCGATCCGCCGTCCCGCTGGCCGCCCTGGCGCTGGCCACCCCCGGCGCGTTGTCCGCCGCCCTGGCCGTCCTGCTTGGCGGCGCCGGGCTCGTCGTCCAGGCGCAGGCTCAGGCCGATGCGCTGGCGCGGGAGGTCGACCTCCATCACCTTCACCTTCACGACGTCGCCGGACTTGACCACCTCGCGCGGGTCCTTGACGAAGTTGTGCGACATCGCGGAGACGTGCACGAGGCCGTCCTGGTGCACGCCGACGTCGACGAAGGCACCGAATGCGGCGACGTTGGTGACGACCCCCTCGAGCGTCATGCCGGGCTTGAGGTCGGCGACCTTCTCCACGCCCGACGCGAACGTCGCGGTCTTGAACTCCGGACGTGGGTCGCGGCCCGGCTTCTCGAGCTCGGCGATGATGTCGGTGACGGTCGGGAGGCCGAACTTGTCGTCGGCGAAGTCCTGCGGCCGCAGCGCCCGCAGCGCCGTGGTGTTGCCGATGATCTCCTTGACGCCGGTTCCGGTGGCCTCCACGATCCGCCGCACGACGGGGTACGCCTCCGGGTGCACCGCGGAAGCGTCCAGCGGGTCGTCGCCATCGGTGATCTTGAGGAAGCCCGCGCACTGCTCGAAGGCCTTGGGGCCCAGCCGCGCCACGTCGAGGATGCCGGCGCGGGCGCGGAAGGGGCCGTTCGCGTCGCGGTGCGCGACGATGGACTCGGCCAGCGAGCCGGTGATGCCCGAGACCCGCGAGAGCAGCGGTACCGACGCGGTGTTGACGTCGACGCCGACCGCGTTCACGGCGTCCTCGACCACCGCGGCCAGCGAACGCGCCAGCAGTGTCTCGGAGATGTCGTGCTGGTACTGGCCGACGCCGATCGACTTCGGGTCGATCTTCACCAGCTCGGCCAGCGGGTCCTGCAGCCTGCGCGCGATCGACACCGCGCCGCGGATGGACACGTCCAGGTCCGGCAGCTCGGCGGAGGCGTACGCGGAGGCGGAGTACACCGAGGCGCCCGCCTCGGAGACCATCACCTTGGTGAGCCCGGCCTCGGGGAACTTCTTGATCAGGTCCGCCGCCAGCGCGTCCGTCTCGCGCGAGGCGGTGCCGTTGCCGATCGCGATCAGGTCGACCCGATGCTTGGCGGCCAGCGCGGCGAGCGTCGCGAGCGACTGGTCCCACTTGTTGGCCGGCTGATGCGGGTAGATGGTGTCGTGCGCGAGCACCTTGCCGGTGGAGTCGACGACGGCGACCTTCGTACCCGTCCGGAAGCCGGGGTCGAGGCCCATCGTGGCGCGGGTGCCCGCGGGCGCGGCGAGCAGCAGGTCCTTGAGGTTCATCGCGAACACGTCGACGGCGTCCCGCTCGGCAGACTGACGCAGCCGCATCCGGGTGTCGATGCCGAGCGTAATGAGCATCTTGGTCTTCCAGGCCCAGCGGACCGTATCGAGCAGCCACCGGTCCGCGGGCCGTCCGCGGTCCGCGACGCCGAACCGGCCGGCGATGCGGCCCTCGTAGACGCTGACCTCGCCGAGCGGGAGCTCCTCGGTCTCGGGGTCGAGGGTCAGCGAGAGCACCTCCTCCTTCTCGCCGCGGAACATGGCGAGGATGCGGTGGCTGGGCAGCTTGCCGAAGGGCTCGGAGAACTCGAAGTAGTCGGCGAACTTGGCGCCCTCGGTCTCCTTGCCCTTGCGGACCGCGGACTTGACCTGGCCGCGGGTCCACATCAGCTCGCGCAGCTCGCCGACCAGGTCGGCGTCCTCGGCGAACTGCTCGACCAGGATGGCGCGGGCGCCCTCGAGCTGCTCGGCGTCGTACTGCGCGGGGTCCGTGGTCGGGTCCGACAGCAGGGCGTCGGCGACGGGCTGGTGCCCGGCCTCGCGCGCGATCTGTGCCTTGGTGCGACGCTTCGGCTTGAACGGCAGGTAGATGTCCTCGAGCCGGGCCTTGGTGTCCGCGAGCATGATCTGCGCCTCGAGCTCGGGATCGAGCTTGTCCTGGGAGCGGATCGACTCGAGCACCGCGACCCGGCGCTCGTCGAGCTCACGCAGGTATCGCAGCCGCTCCTCGAGGGTGCGCAGCTGGGCGTCGTCGAGGGTCCCGGTGACCTCCTTGCGGTACCGGGCGATGAAGGGAACCGTGGCGCCGCCGTCGAGCAGGTCGACCGCCGCGCGGACCTGCTCCTCCCGGACGCCGAGTTCCTCCGCGATGCGCGCGTTGACTGATTTCAGAGCTGGTGCATTCGGAGCTGAGGTCACGGCGATCGACCCTACCGGCAGGCACCGACACCACCCGGCACCTCGGGACCGTCAGGGCTCGAGAACCGCGCGATCCGAGTCGGAGAGCTCGACGTGTTCGAGCAGGTCGGGACGGCGTTCGCCGGTGCGCAACAGCGACTGCTCACGGCGCCAGCGGGCCACCTTGGCGTGGTCACCGGAGAGCAGGATCGGCGGCACTTCGAGCTCGCGCCAGCTCACCGGGCGGGTGTAGCTCGGACCCTCCAGCAGGCCGTCGGAGAACGAATCCTCTTGGTGCGACTGCTGATTGCCCAGCACGCCGGGGAGCAGCCGGACGACCGCCTCGGCCATCACCAGCACCGCGGCCTCGCCCCCGATGAGGACATAGTCGCCGATGCTGACCTCCTCGACCCGCACCCGCCTGGCCGCGTCGTCGAACACCCGCTGGTCGATGCCCTCGTACCTGCCGCAGGCGAACACGAGGCGTTTCTCCCCCGCCCAGCGGTGCGCGGTGTCCTGCGTGAAGGGCACGCCCGCCGGGGTGGGGACCACCAGCAGCGTGTCGGGGTCCGGCTCGGCGCCGAGCACCTCGTCCAGGGCCTCGCCCCACACGGTCGGCTTCATCACCATGCCCGGGCCGCCGCCGTACGGCGAGTCGTCGACCGCCTTGTGGACGTCATGCGTCCAGTCGCGCAGGTCGTGCACGCCGACGGAGATCAGGCCCTTGTCGATGGCCTTGCCCAGCAACGCCGTTCGCAACGGCTCGAGGTACTCGGGGAAGATCGTGATGACGTCGAGGCGCACAGCTACTCCGGATTCAGAAGTCCCTCAGGCGGATCGATCTCGATGACTCCGTCGGCGACGGACACGGAGGTGACGATGGCGGCGACGAACGGGATCAGGATCTCGCCGGTCTTCTGTCCCTCAGGACGCACGGAGAGCAACTCTCCCGCGGCCGAGTGCAGCACCTCGATGACGGAGCCGACCGGGGTACCGTCGACGAGCCGGACGGCGAGGCCCTCGAGCTCATGGTCGTAGAACTCGTCGGGATCATCCGACGGCGCCAGGTCCGCGGTGTCGACGATGAACAGCGTGCCGCGAATCGCGTCCGCGGACGTGCGGTCGTCGATTCCCTTGAGACGCAGCAGAAGCCGCCCGGAGTGTTCCCGGGCGGCTTCCACCGTGTAGCTGGTGAGTTTCTGCTCGCGGGGCTTGCGGCCGTGCAGCACGGTGCCGACCGCAAAACGTCCATCGGGATCATCGGTCCGTATGTCTACGGCCAATTCACCCCTGATGCCGTGCGACTTGGCCACACGCCCGATGACGAGCTCCACTGATTTACTGATCGGTGTCGACCACGTCGACGCGGATGCCGCGGCCACCGATACCGGTGACCAGGGTCCGCAACGCGGTGGCGGTGCGTCCGCCACGACCGATGACCTTGCCCAGGTCCTCGGGGTTCACGTGCACCTCGACCGTCCGCCCACGACGTCCGGTCGAGAGCTCGACCCGGACGTCGTCGGGGTTGGCGACGATGCCGCGAACGAGCTGTTCGACGGCATCGGCGACAACGGCACTCACTTGTCAGCAGCCTCGGAATCCGCGGCAGCCTCGGCGGGGGCCTCGGTGGCCTCCTCCGCGTCGGCCTTCTTGGCGGCCTTCTTCTTCGGGGTGATGGCCTCGGCCACCGGCTCGCTGTCGGCCTGCGCCAGCGCGGCCTGGAAGAGCTCCAGCTTGGACGGCTTGGCTTCCTTGACCTTCAGGGTGCCCTCGGTGCCCGGCAGGCCCTTGAACTTCTGCCAGTCGCCGGTGATCTTGAGCAGGTTCTCGACCGGCTCGGTCGGCTGCGCGCCGACACCCAGCCAGTACTGCGCACGCTCCGAGTCGATCTCGATCAGGGAGGGCTCTTCCTTGGGGTGGTACTTGCCGATGGTCTCGATCGCACGGCCGTTGCGGCGGGTGCGAGAGTCGGCGATGACGATGCGGTAATGCGGGGTACGGATCTTGCCGAGCCGCATGAGCTTGATCTTGACAGCCATGGTGGAGCCTTTCAGATGGTCACGGCGCAATTCAGCGATGCGCAAGGCCTGCGCACCCGGTTTCGCGTTGAGGGGTTGTCGTGACCGCCGCGCGGTACGTAACCGGAGACGGGCGAACAGCGGTCCATTCTGCCAGACGATGAGGTCGCGCCGTTAATCGCCCGCGGCCGCCGGTGTTTCGCCCTTCCGCGGGCGCCCCCTCGGCCTAGACTTCGTTGGCACGCCATCACTGCAGGTCGGTGGCGAATTCCACCGAAGTCGCCGCTCGTTCACAAGGGGGATCATGTCCAACGCGCCGTTCGCAGCGCCCATCGCGGGGCCACCGGTTCCGGCCGTCGGCCGACCGAACGCACTCGGCATCGCAGTGCTCACGCTCGGCCTGCTCAACCTGTTGCTCGGCTTCGGCCCCTACTTCGTCGTCCGAACCTCCGGCGATGTGATCAACATCAGCGGCTTTCTCCTCCCACAGGCCCTGCTCGTCGTCGTCTTCCTGCTGTTCTCCGGCATCAGTGCGGGCCTGTCCACGGTTTCCCGGCTGTCCCAGTTCCCTGGCGCGGCGCCGGTCCTGCGGGCCATCGCGACCGCCGCGGCTGCTGTCGGCGCCCTGCTGGCTCTGTTCCTGCTGATCGCGATCAGCAACGTCCCCAGCTTCACCGGCAACTTCTTCGACGACTCCGAGGACGAGAGCCTGGGCGTCTCGCTCGGCTGGGGCGGGATCGCGATCCTGGTCCTGGCGATCCTGCAGACCGTGGCGGCGTTCCTCGCCCTTGCCTACGACCTCGGCCTTGTCCAGCCCCGCGCCGCCCGCGCGCTCGATCAGGGCGCCGTTCGCCCGCCCGCAGAGACCGAGCCCATCGACGCGGCGGTCCCCGGGACCCCGCCGCCCGCAGTCGGGCCGCCCGCCCCGACCAAGCCGTACACGCAGGCACTCGCGCTCGATCCGTACACCCCGCTGCAGACGCTCGGCCACATCGCCCAGTCCGATGCCGCGTTGCGGCCGTATGTCGCGGCGAACCCCAGCACCTACCCCGACCTGCTGGACTGGCTGGCTGAGCTGGGCGACCCCGAGGTGGACGCCGCGCTGAAGGCACGCCCGGACCGCCCCGAAGCCAAGTCCGCTGACATGACGGCGGACATGACGGCGGACGAGGCCTCCGACAAGGACAGGGCCGACAAGCAGACCGGCAACAAGGCCGCCGAGAAGGTGGAGGCCCCGTGACCCCCGACGACGGACCCCGCCCTGCCGCCGAGGCGACTCCCCCGCCGCCACCGCCTCCACCACCCGCCCAGCCCTTCTTCGACGCACCGGCTGGGTTCGACGCACCGACTGCGCCCGCGCCCGGGCGTGGGCCGCTGTCCTGGAAGGGCTGGCTCGGCATCATCGCGGCCGTCACCGCCGCGGTCGTGCTGCTCGCGGGGGGCGGTTTCCTGCTCAACTGGACGCTGGCCCGCGACACCGACGGCGAGGCGACGGCCGCGACAAGCGAGGCCTACGACAGCGACGCCTTCGAAAGTGGTGCCGGTGACGGCGGTAACCTCACCCCGATCACCCCCACCGGCGCCGTCCCCACCTGCGCCGCCTACCCGCCCGCGGTCGACTCCACGGGCCGCAAGAACTCCTACGAGGCCCCGAATGCCACCGACGGCGACGTCACCACGGCATGGCGCTGCGGGGGCACGAAGGGCCAGGTGCTCTCGGTGAGCTTCGCCTGCAAGCTCGACCTCACCTCGGTCGGGATCGATCCCGGCTACGACAAGAAGGACGTGGACGGCTCGGACCGGTTCGCCCAGAACCGCAAGGTCACGAAGGTGACCTGGGCCTTCGACGACGGCACCTCGGTCGTCCAGGAGGTCCGGCCGGAGCGCGGCATCCAGGCGCTCGACGTCGACAAGGCGGCCAAGACGGTCACCATGACGATCAACGAGACGGTGGACGGTCAGCCGGTGAAGAACGCGGCCGGCCAGGAATCCGCGCCGTTCAACGACGTCACCTCGGTCAGCGAGGTCCGGTTCACCGGTCGCGCCGATGCCGGGGCCGATCCCTGCGTCAAATAGACCGCATCACACGACCCGGCCGCGCACCTCGACCACCCGGCCGCGCAGCATGACCAGGTCCGGGGCGGCGAGCACCTCGGGCCCGGTGCGCGGGTCCTGCTCGTAGACGAGCAGGTCGGCGGCCGCGCCGGGCTCGAGCCCGGGCCGACCCAGCCATGCCCTGGCGTCCCAGCAGGCCGCGCCGAGGGCGCGGGTCGGCCCCAGTCCGGCCTGCGCGAGGGCGGCGACCTCGTCCGCGACCCGCCCGTGCACGATCGAGCCGCCCGCGTCGGTGCCCGCGTAGATCGGGATGCCTGCGTCGTGCGCGTCGCCGACGGTGCGACGGACCCGCGAGTGCAGCTCCCGCATGTGGCGTGCGTAGGCCGGGTACCGGGTGGCCGAGTCCGCGATGCCGGGGAAGGTGTCGATGTTGATCAGCGTCGGCACCAGGGCGGTGCCACGTTCGACCATCAGCTCGATCGTCTCCGAGGTGAGACCGGTGCCGTGCTCGATGCAGTCGATGCCGGCGTTGATCAGGCCCGGCAGCGCGTCCTCGGAGAAGACGTGCGCGGTCACCCTTGCGCCTACCCGGTGCGCGGCCTCGATGGACTCCTTGAGGATCTCGTCGCTCCACAACGGGCGCAGGTCCCCCACCGAGCGGTCGATCCAGTCCCCGACGATCTTCACCCAGCCGTCGCCGAGCAGCGCCTGCTGGGTGACCGCCTCCGGCAGCTGCGACTCGTCCTCGAGATCGACCGCAAGGCCGGGGATGTACCGCTTCGGCATCGCGATGTGCCGACCGGCCCGGATGATCCGCGGCAGGTCCTCGCGCGCGTCGAGATCCCTGGTGTCCACGGGCGATCCCGCGTCGCGCAGCAGCAGCGCCCCGACCGCGCGTTCGGCCTCGGCCTGCGCGATCATTCCCGGCCCGTCCTCGTGACCCCCGCCGTACTTGATACCGACGTGGCAGTGCGCGTCGACCAGCCCGGGCAGGATCCAGCCCGATTCGCACAGGGACTCAGCGCCGGGCAACGGCTGATCGGAGATCACCCCGCCGCCGACCCACAGTTCCAGCGGCTGCCCGTCGGGCAGCCCGACACCGCGCAGCCGGAAGGACTCTGTGCGGGCAGGCGCCACGGCTACTTCTTGGGCAGCTTCAGCTGGGACAGGTCGATGCCCTCGAGGCCGGGCGGCAGCTCGTCGAGGCCCTTCGGCATCTTCGACAGGTCCATGCCTGCGGGCAGTCCGGGGAACCCGGCGGGCATCCCACCCGGCATCCCGCCTGGCATGCCGGGGAAGCCGCCGCGGATCTTCGGCTGCGTCGGCCCCTTGCCGCCCTTCTTACCCTTCTTGCCCTTCTTGCTGCGCTGGCTCGAGCGGGCCCCTGGCATCCCCATCCGGCCCGCCATCGCGGCCATCATCTTGCGGGCCTCGAAGAACCGGTCCACCAACTGGTTGACGTCGGAGACCTTGACGCCGGAGCCGTTGGCGATACGCAGCCGACGGGAGGCGTTGATGATCTTCGGGTCCTCGCGTTCCGCGGGCGTCATGCCGCGGATGATCGCCTGGACCCGGTCGAGCTGCTTCTCGTCGACGTTGGCGAGCGCGTCCTTCATCTGCCCGGCGCCGGGCAGCATGCCGAGCAGGTTGCCGATCGGGCCCATCTTGCGCACGGCCATCATCTGCTCGAGGAAGTCCTCGAGGGTGAGCTGGCCGGACCCGATCTTCTGTGCGGTGGCCTCGGCTTCCTTCGCATCGAAGACCTGCTCGGCCTGCTCGATCAGGCTGAGCACGTCGCCCATGCCGAGGATCCGGCTGGCCATCCGGTCCGGGTGGAAGACGTCGAAGTCCTCGAGCTTCTCGCCCGTGGAGGCGAACATGATCGGCTCGCCGGTGATCTCGCGGACGCTCAGCGCGGCACCGCCGCGGGCGTCGCCGTCGAGCTTGGTGAGCACCACGCCGGTGAAGCCGACGCCCGCACGGAACGCCTCCGCCGTCTGGACGGCGTCCTGACCGGTCATCGCGTCGAGGACGAACAGGATCTCGTCCGGGTTGACGGCGTCGCGGATGCCCGCCGCCTGACCCATCAGTTCCTCGTCGATGCCGAGGCGGCCTGCGGTGTCGACGATCACCACGTCGTGCTGCTTGGCCCTGGCCTCCGCGATGCCCTGCCGGGCGATGTCGACCGGGTCCGCCGCGGACTGACCCAGCTCGTTCTCGCCGCCGCCGATCGAGGTACCCGGGTGCGGCGCGTACACCGCGGCGCCCGCGCGCTCGCCGACGATCTTGAGCTGGCTGACCGCGCCGGGACGCTGCAGATCGCAGGCCACCAGGAGCGGCGTGTGTCCCTGCCCGGCCAGCCACTTCGCGAGCTTGCCCGCGAGGGTGGTCTTACCGGAGCCCTGCAGGCCGGCCAGCATGATGACGGTCGGCGGGTTCTTCGCGAACCGGAGCCGCCGGGTCTCGCCGCCGAGGATCCCGACGAGCTCCTCGTTGACGATCTTGACGACCTGCTGCGCGGGGTTCAGCGCGCCGGAGACCTCGGCGCCCTTGGCGCGCACCTTGATCTTCTCGATGAAGGCACGCACCACGGGCAGCGCGACGTCGGCCTCGAGCAGGGCGAGCCGGATCTCCCTGCAGGTGGCGTCGATGTCGGCGCCGGAGAGGCGCCCCTTGCCCCGGAGGTCCTTGAGGGCACCGGTCAACCTGTCGGAAAGGGATTCGAACACCGATCGGGCTCCTGGCTGTCGCGTGGGCGTTTCGGTCAAGCCTAGCCGCTCTGCCCGGCGCCCCCCTCCGTGGCGCCACCCTCGGCGCCCTCGCTCGTGCGCGGCCGGGGCGCCGGGACCACCTCGAGCATCGCGGCCTCGAACTCTTCCCTGGTCACCCTCGAGTCGGTGTCGCCGAGATGCAGGCAGAACGCGTCGACCACCGACGCGCCGAGCGTGGAGACCCGCGCCCAGCGGATGTCGGCACCGTGCCGCTCGAGCACGCTCGCCAGCCGGCACAGCAGGCCGAGCCGGTCCTCGGCCCTCAGTTCGAGGATCACCTGGCCGTCCACCGGGGTGTCGAACCAGATGATCCGCGGCGGAGCCTTCGCGTACTGGACCGGCACCCCCTCGGCGCCCCGCTCGAGCGCCTGTTCGGCCAGCGCCTGCTGCTCCTTCGCCTCGAGCATCGCGACCAGGTCCAGTTCTCCGGAGATGGCCCGGATCAATTCCTGGCGCAGCAGCCCCGCCTGCGGCGGCGCACCGAACCGGGGCGCGACGGTGAACGAGTTCACCGCGGCCCCCTCGTGGCTGCCGAGGGAGGCCGAGAGCACGCGCAGCGAATGCAGCGCCAGCACGCCCGCAGCATCCGAGAGCAGGCCGAGGGTGTCCGGAGCGACCACGGTGACGGTGTAGGTGTGCGCGCCCTCCGCGGGCTGGAGCAGCACGTGCACGCCCCCGTCCGCCGCCAGCGCCGCATGCTCCGGGTCGATCGGATCCGGCATCGGCAGCTGCTCGCCCGCCATCACCATCCGGCAGCGCCGCACCAGCTCCCGGATCAGCGAGGACTTCCAATCCCCCCACACACCAGGACCGGTGGCCAGGGAATCGGCCTCGGCGAGCGCGTAGAGGAGCTCGAGCAGCACCGTGTCGCCGCCCAGCGCCTCCGCGACCATCCGGACCGTCGCCGGGTCGTCCAGGTCGCGGCGGGTGGCGGTTTCCGGCAGCAGCAGGTGGTAGCGCACCATCGCGCTGAGCACCGCCACGTCCGACGGCCACAACCCGAGCCGATTGCCGATCTGATTGGCGAGCTCGGCACCCACCAGGCTGTGATCGCCGCCGCGGCCCTTCCCGATGTCGTGCAGGAGGGCTCCGAGCACCAGCAGGTCGGGCCGCGAGACGCGGGTGGTGAACCCGCTGGCATAGGCGGCGGTCTCGACGAGATGCCGGTCCACCGTCCACGTGTGGACCGCGTCGCGCGGCGGCAGGTCGCGGATCGTGCCCCATTCCGGCAGCAGCCGTCCCCACAGGCCCGTTCGGTCGAGCGCCTCGATCACCGCGATCGTGTTCCGGCCGGATCCGAGCAGCACGAGCAGGTCGTCGAGGGCCTCCTTCGGCCACGGCTCCCGCAGCTCGGGTGCGCTGTCCGAGAGCCGGTTCAACGTCGACGCGGAGATCGGCATGCCGGTCTGCGCGGCCGCGGCCGCCACCCGCATGATCAGCCCCGGGTCCTTGTTCGGCTTGGCGTCGCGCGCCAGCACCACCTCACTCGCGTGCTCGACCACACCCTCGTCCAGAGGTCGCCGCACCGGAACCCTGCGCAGCCGCGACAGGCCCCGACGCGGCAAGGCGTTGCCCGCCGTCCGCAGCCCGACGTCGACGGAGTAGCTGATGGTGCGGGCCGAGTCGCTGAGCATCCGGGCCAGGTCGAAGCGGTCCCCTATCCGCAGTGCTGCGCCGATCTCGTCGGCGTCCTGGGCCCGGAGCTGGTCGCGGGCGCGCCCGGCCACCCGATGCAGTTCGGTCCGCACGTCCAGCAGCCGCTCGTGCGCGAAAGCCAGTCCGCCGCCGGGCGTCTGTGGGCCCAGTCCCGGCACCGCATCGGTCAGCTGCGCGATCGCCAGCGCGCTCAGCAGCTGGATGTCGCGCAGCCCGCCACGGCCGTTCTTGATGTCCGGTTCGGCCCGGTGCGCGATCTCGCCGCTGCGTGCCCAGCGCGCGCGGGCCTGCTCGACGAGTTCGTCGAAACGCGAACGGATCCCGGTGCGCCACTGCCGCCGCACCCCGCCGATCAGCAGGTTGCTCAGCTCCACATCGCCCGCGATGTGCCGGGCCTCGAGGAGCCCGAGGGCGGCGGTGAGGTCCGACGACGCCACCTGCAGCGCCTGTGGCACGGTCCGCACGCTGTGGTCGAGCTTGATGTGCGCGTCCCACAACGGATACCAGAGCCGGTCGGCCACCTCGGAGACGACGGCGGGGTCGAGGTCGTCGTGCAGCAGCACCAGGTCCAGGTCGGAGTACGGCAGCAGCTCGCGCCTGCCCAGCCCGCCGACGGCGACGATGGCGAATCCGCTGTCCGGCTTGATGCCGAGCTCTGCCCCCTTGGTGGTCAGCCAGAATTCGTGCAGGTCCACCAGCGCCTGCCGAAGCGCGACCGTGTCGAGGCGGCGGCTCCGGGAACCACCGTCCAGCAACTGCTTCCGGGCACGGACCAGATCGTCGGCGGCAACCATGCCCCCGGACGCGGGTGGCCCCGACCCCGCCGACGTCGCGGCGGGATCGGGGCCACCAGATCCGGACCCTGTTGGGTCAGAGCGCATCCGCGCCCCGTTCACCCGTACGTACGCGGATGACGGATTCGACAGGCGAGACCCACACCTTGCCGTCTCCGATCTTTCCGGTACGAGCGGCCTCGACGATGACCTCGACGACCTTGTCCACGGCGGCGTCGTCGACGACGACCTCGACGCGAACCTTGGGCACGAAGTCGACCGAGTACTCGGCACCGCGGTAAACCTCGGTGTGGCCCTTCTGACGGCCGTAGCCCTGGACCTCACTGACGGTCATACCGAGCACCCCGGCCTGCTCCAGGCCGGTCTTGACATCCTCGAGAGTGAACGGTTTGACGATTGCGGTGATCAGCTTCATATTTCTCATGCCTCCCTGACGGTCGAGCGCCCCGGTACCGAGCTTCCGCCGAGCGCGGCGAAATCGTATGCGTTCTCAGCGTGTTCTGCTTCGTCCACGCCGAGCGACTCGGCCTCATCGCTGGCCCGGAGGCCGATCGTGTACTTGACGATGAGCGCGACGATCGTCGTGGCGACGAGCGAGTACAGCAGAACCGCACCCGCACCGACCGCCTGACGCCACAGCTGGTCGAAGCCCCCACCATAGAACAGACCCTTGACGCCCGCGGGCGCCTCCGCCGTCGCGACGAATCCGACCAGCAGGGTGCCGACCAGACCACCGACGAGGTGGACACCGACGACGTCGAGCGAATCGTCGAAGCCGAAGCGGTACTTCAGGCCGACCGCGAGGGCGCAGAGAACACCGGCGGCGACGCCGATGGCCAGGGCACCGAGCACGTTCACAGAGGAGCAGGCGGGGGTGATCGCGACCAGACCGGCGACGATGCCGGAGGCGGCACCGAGGGTGGTGGCGTGCCCGTCACGGATCCGCTCGACCAGGAGCCAGGACAGCATCGCCGCGCAGGTGGCGATGACGGTGGTGAGGAAGGTGGCACCGGCGATCCCGTTGGAGCCCACCGCGGATCCCGCGTTGAAGCCGAACCATCCGAACCACAGCAGCGCGGCGCCGAGCATCACGAACGGCAGGTTGTGCGGACGGAACGGAGTTCCCGGCCATCCGCGACGCTTGCCGACGACGATGGCGAGGACCAGGCCGGCGACGCCTGCGTTGATGTGAACCGCGGTACCACCGGCGAAGTCGATTGCCTTGAGCTGGTTGGCGATCCAGCCGCCCTTCTCCGCGGTCACGCCGTCGAAGGCGAAGACCCAGTGCGCCACCGGGAAGTACACGATGGTCGCCCACAGGCCTGCGAACAGGAGCCAGGGGCCGAACCGGAGACGGTCGGCGACCGCGCCCGAGATCAGGGCGACGGTGATGATCGCGAACATCGCCTGGAAGGCGACGAACACGGTTGCCGGGATGGTGCCGACCAGCGGGATGGCCATGCCTGCGCCGGTGTCGGCGTCGGCCAGGTAGGCGCCGCCGAAGATGCCCTTCAGGCCGAAGTACTGGAAGGGGTCACCGAAGAGTCCACCCTTGTCCTCGCCGAAAGCCACCGAGTAGCCGTACAGGACCCAGAGGATGCCCACGACGCCCATCGCGCCGATGCTCATCATGATCATGTTCAGCACGCTCTTGGCCCGGACCATGCCGCCGTAGAAGAATGCGAGCCCCGGCGTCATCAGCAACACCAGCGCGGCGCTCATCAGCATCCACGCGGTGTCTCCGGTGTCCGGCGCCCCGATTGTGGGAAATTCCACGTTGAGCCTCCTCCTTCTGTCGTCCCGCTCCTTGCGGCTTTCGACTTGGTGTGAAGACTGCTGATCCGGTGTTTCAGCTGTGGCGCTGCCGTGTTTCGCTCGAGTGAACGCATCGGGGGAATGTGTTGCTTCTGCGTTTCACGAACCTGTCGCCCAAGTGAATCTCCCTGTGCGGAGTCCGGGCCGGGCGAGCCCCGGCCGCTTCGTTACTCATTCGTTAGGCGTCGGCCGATGGCCAAGGAGGCGTAGAGAGGACGCCCCCGATCAGCCGAGCAGCGCGTCCACGAAGGCGCCCGGCTCGAACGGCGCGAGGTCGTCCGCGCCCTCCCCGAGCCCGACGAGCTTCACCGGAACCCCCAGCTCGTGCTGCACCTGGAAGACGATGCCGCCCTTGGCCGTGCCGTCGAGCTTGGTCAGCACCACGCCGGTGATGTCCACGACCTCCGCGAACACCCGGGCCTGCATCAAGCCGTTCTGTCCGACGGTGGCGTCGAGCACCAGCAGCACCTCGTCGACGACGGCGCGCTTCTCCACCACACGCTTGACCTTGCCGAGCTCGTCCATCAGCCCGGTCTTGGTGTGCAGCCGGCCGGCGGTGTCGACGATCACCACGTCCACGCCGGTCTCGATGCCCTTGGTCACCGAGTCGAAGGCGATCGCGGCGGGGTCGCCGCCCTCGGGACCACGCACCACCTCGGCGCCCACCCTCTCGGCCCAGGTCTGCAGCTGATCGGCGGCAGCCGCGCGGAAGGTGTCGGCGGCGCCCAAAAGCACCCGGCGACCGTCCGCGACCAGGACCCGCGCGAGCTTGCCGGTGCTGGTGGTCTTGCCGGTGCCGTTGACGCCGACGACCAGCAGCACCCCGGGGGTCGAATCGTGCGGCAGCGCCTTGATCGAGCGGTCGAACTCGGGGTGCAGGGCCTCGATCAGGACGGTGCGCAGCAGGGCTCGAGCGTCGGCCTCGGACTTGACGGCGCCCGCCGCCAGCTCGGAGCGCAGTCGGGTCATGATCTGCTCGGTGGTGGCGCTGCCGAGGTCCGCGATCAGCAGGGTGTCCTCGATCTCCTCCCAGGAGTCCTCGTCCAGGTCGCCGCCGCCGAGCAGGCCAAGCAGGCTCTTGCCGACCGCGGACTGCGAGCGCGAGAGCCGCCCGCGCAGCTTGTCGAGCCGTCCCGCGGTCGGCGCGATCTCCTCCACAGGGGCGGGAACCGCCGGGGCAGGCGCGGGCGCAGGCGCCTCCTCGACGGGGGCAGGCTCGACCGGGGCGGGCGCGGTGGGGGCAGGGGCGGGAGCGACCGCAGGCGCCTCTTCGACGGGGGCCTGCTCGGCGGGGGCGGGCGCAGGCTCGACCGGCGCGGGCGGGGCCGGCTCGACGGGCGCGGGCGGCACCTCCGTGACCTGTTCCTCGACCGGCAACGTGACCGGCGGTGCCGGCGGCGGGGTCGGCCGCGACACGGGCGGCGCGGTGGCCGTCGCCCCCTGGCTGAAGCTGATCCCGCTCTCGGGCTTGTACCCGCCCGACCGGTCCTTCGTTTCCTCCAGCTGACCGGGTGCGGGCTGGGTGGGCTGCAGGCTGACCCGCCGCCTCCTGTACAGCGCCCAGCCCACGACGAGCGCGACGAGAAGGACGGCCACGACGGCCGCGATTGCGATCCAAGCTCCGGTAGTCACGCCCCCCATCCTTTCAGGCACCGATCCGGCACAGGCAGGCGACGGGAGATCACCCGGTCAGCGCGCGACCGACGCCTCGCGCATCACTCCGCGACCGGCTGGGGAACGGCCAGGTTCTGCCCCCGCATGCGCTGCGAGATGACCTGCGTGATGCCGTCGCCGCGCATGCTGACGCCGTACAGCGCGTCGGCCACCTCCATGGTCGGCTTCTGGTGCGTGATCACGATCAGCTGCGACTTCTCGCGCAGCTGCTCGAACAGGCCGATCAGGCGCCGGAGGTTGGTGTCGTCGAGGGCGGCCTCCACCTCGTCCATCACATAGAACGGGGAGGGGCGGGCGCGGAAGATCGCCACCAGCATCGCCACCGCGGTCAGCGACTTCTCGCCACCGGAGAGCAGTGAGAGGCGCTTGACCTTCTTGCCGGGCGGGCGGGCCTCCACCTCGATGCCGGTGGTGAGCATGTCGGACGGATCGGTCAGCAGCAGCCTGCCCTCGCCGCCGGGGAACAGTTTCGCGAACACCCCGACGAACTCGCGCTCGACGTCCAGCCACGCCTCGGTGAACACCTGCAGGATCCGGGCGTCGACGTCGGCGACCACCCCGAGCAGGTCCTTGCGCGCGGTCTTGACGTCCTCGAGCTGGGTGGCCAGGAAGTTGTAGCGCTCTTCGAGCGCCGCGAACTCCTCCAGCGCAAGGGGATTGACCTTGCCGAGGGTCGCGAGGTCCCGCTCGGCCCGCTTGGCGCGCCGCTCCTGGGTGGCCCGGTCGTATGGCATCGGCGCGGGCGCCACCACCTGTTCGCCCCGCTCGCGGGCCTGCTCGTACTCGGCCATCTCCAGTGCCGACGGCGGCAGCGGAACATCGGGTCCGTACTCCGCGACGAGGTCGTCCAGGCCGATGCCGTGCTGCTCCGAGATGGTCTGCTCGAGCTGCTCGATCCGCAGCGCGGCCTGCGCCCGGGCGACCTCGTCGCGGTGCACGGCGTCGGTCAGCGCGGTCAGCTGGCCGGTGTACAGCCGCACCCGCTCCTTGACCGTCTCCAGTTGCTGCGTGCGCTCGGTCCGCTGCCGGGTCAGCTCGTCGCGGTGCGCCACGGCGGCCGCGACCACCTCCTCCAGGTGAGCCGCCACCCGCCTGCCGGATTCCGCGACGGCGGCGGCGACCGCGGCCGCGTTCTGCCGCGCGGCCATCGCACGCTCGGCGCGGGCCCTGGCCTCGCGCTCCACCTGCGCCGCGCGCCGAAGCGAATCCGCCTTGCCGCGAACCGATTCCGCTCGTTCCTCGGCGGTCCGCAAGGTCAGGCGTGCTTCCATCTCCACGGACCGCACCTCGGCCAGCGCCGCGGCCGCGGCCTCCCGCTCGCCGCTGCTGGGGTCCCCTGCCGCCGGATCGCTGTCCATCGACTGTTCCTGCTGGGCCAGCGCGAGGCGCTCCTCCAGCTCCCGCAGCGACGCGACCGCCTCCTCACGGCCCGCCTCCGCCGCGGTGCGCTGGCCCGCCAGCCGATCGGACTCGGCGTGCGCGGCGCGGGCCACCTGGCCGAGCCTGCCGAGCTGCTCGTAGATCGCGGACAGGGCGGCGTCGGACTCGTTGAGCGCGGCGAGGGTCTGCTCCGCGGACTCGGCGCGGTGCTCGCGTTCGGTCGTGGCCCCCGACAGCGCGGCGGAGAGCTCGTCGGCGCGCCGCTCGGCGTCCGCGAGGCCGGCCGTGGACGCGTCGATGGCCGACTGCACCTCGAGGGTGGAGGGTCGCCGATCGGAGCCGCCGGTCATCCAGCCGGACCCGAGGAGGTCGCCGTCCCTGGTGACCGCGCGCAGGCCGGGTCGGCCTGCGACGAGGTCCGCGGCCTCCTCGAGGGAGTCCACGACGGCCACCTCGCCGAGCAGCGCGCTCAGCGCCCCGCGCAGGTTGTCGGGATGTTCGACCAGGTCGAGGGCGCGCTGCGCGGATCCGGGCAGCGCGGCGTGATCACGCGGCGACGCCGAGGCGCCATCCCCGACCACCAGCGCGGCCCGGCCACCGTCGGCCTCCTTGAGCGCGGCGACGGCCGACCGCGCGTCCGCCACCGTCTGTGCCGCGATGGCGTCGGCGGCGGGCCCGAGCGCGGCGGCGATCGCGACCTCGTAACCCTGCCGGATGCGGAGCATCCCGGCGAGCGGGCCGATCAATCCGTCCCCGGAGCGATGTTCGATCAGCCAGGCGGCGCCGTCCTTCTGCTGCAGTCCGATCGAGAGGGCCTCGATCCTGGCCCGCAGCGACGCGACCTCCTGGCCCGCGGCACGCTCCGCGTCCTGCAGTTCGGTGACCCGGGCGGTGGCCGCCTCGAGCGCGGCGACGGCGCGTTCGTTCTGGGTGTCGAGCCCGAGTTCGCCCTCGTCGAGATCACCGATCTGCGCCTGCACGCCTTCGAATTCCGCCTGCGCGGCATCGCCGCGGGCGCGCGCATCCTCGATGGCCAGCGTCAGCCGCGCCATCTCGGCGTCGACGGAGTCCGCGCGGGTGCGGAAGGTGTCCACCTGGCCGGAGAGCCGGGCCAGGCCCTCGCGGCGGTCGGCGATGGCCCTGACCGCGGCCATGTGCGCCCGCTCGGCGGCGGCGGAGGCCTCCTCGTACTCGGTCAGCGTGTCCTTCGCGGCGTCGAGGGTGGCCCTGGCCATCTCGACCGCGGCCACCAGCTCCGCCTCCTCCGCCGCGACGCGCTCGGCCTGCGCCTCGAGCTGGTCGGGGTCCTGCCCGCGACTCGAGGTGGGCGCGCTGTCGAGGTGGCGGGCACGTTCGCTGGCGATCCTGATCGTGGCGTTGACCCGCTCGGCCAGCGCGGAGAGCCGGAACCACGTCTGACCCGCGGCCTCCGCGCTCGGGGTCAGCCTGGCCAACGCCTGCTCGTGGGCACCGAGCTCCGCGGACGCCGCCTCGAGCTCGGCCTGCACGTGCTCCTGCTGGGCGCGGGCCATCGCCTCGTCCTTGGACTGCGACGCCAGCTCGGCCCGCCGGGTGACCAGGTCGTCGGCCACCAACCGCAGCCGGGCGTCGCGCAGGTCGGCCTGCACGGTCTGCGCGCGGCGCGCGACCTCGGCCTGCCTGCTCAGCGGCTTGAGCTGACGACGCAGTTCGGTCGTGAGGTCGGTCAGCCGGGCCAGGTTGGCCTGCATGGCGTCCAGCTTGCGAACGGCCTTTTCCTTGCGCTTGCGGTGCTTGAGGACGCCCGCGGCCTCCTCGATGAACGCGCGGCGGTCCTCCGGACGGGACTCCAGGATGGCGGCCAGGCGGCCCTGACCCACGATGACGTGCATCTCCCGGCCGATGCCGGAGTCGCTGAGCAGCTCCTGGACGTCCATCAACCGGCACGAGCTGCCGTTGATCTCGTATTCGCCCGCGCCGTCGCGGAACATCCTCCTGGTGATCGAGACCTCGGAGTACTCGATCGGCAGCGCGCCGTCGGAGTTGTCGATGGTGAGCGTCACCTCGGCTCGGCCCAGCGGGGGCCGGCCGGAGGTACCGGCGAAGATGACGTCTTCCATCTTGCCGCCGCGCAGCGCCTTCGCGCCCTGCTCGCCCATCACCCAGGTGAGGGCGTCGAGGATGTTCGACTTGCCGGACCCGTTCGGTCCCACCACGCAGGTGATACCCGGTTCGAACCGCAGAGTCGTGGCGGACGCGAAGGATTTGAAGCCCTTCAGCGTCAGACTCTTGAGATGCATGGCGAATGACGTTACTGCACCGCACCGACCGAATCGGCCATTGAACGCCGCGCCGGGACGACGACCCGGGCCTTCGCCCGCGGCGCCGGCGAGGCCCTACCCCGATGCGCCGGGAACCGGGGAGCCCACCGTGAACTTCGCGCCGAACGGGTCGGTGACCTCCGCGGTCCGCCCGTACGGCATGTCCGTCGGGTCGTCCGCGGTGCCCCCGGCCGCTCGGGCGGCGGCGACGGCCGCGTTCGCGTCGTCCACCTGGAACAGCGTGCCCCAGGCCGCTGCGGGCGCGGCCGGATCACCCACGATGCCGCCGATCTCGTGCCCGTCCGGTCGGCGCAGGAACGTGAAGTCCATGCCGGGCAGGTCGTCGTTCCCGTCCAGCGTGAAGTCGAACACCGTGGCGTAGAAGTCGCGGGCCGGGCCGGGTCTCGGGGTCACCAGGTCGTTGCGCAGCAGCGTGTTCGGCTCGTTGACCAACTCGCAGCCGACGTGCGCCTGCCCCTGCCACAGCCCGAACTGTCCGCCCGAGGGATCTCGCATGATCGCCATCCGGCCCTGCCCCATCACGTCCATCGGTTCGACCAGTACGGCACCGCCCGCGTCCCTGGATCGAGCGACCGTCTCGTCGACGTCGTCGGTTGCCAGGTAGACGTTCCACCAGAAATCGGTCGCGTTCTCGTCGGGATTCGGCATCAGCGCGGCGACCTTCTTGCCCCGCAACAGACACATCGTGTACCGCCCGGATTCTTCGGGGCCGATGTCGAATTCCCAGCCGAAGACCTGCCCGTAGAACGACATCGCCCGATCCAGGTCGGGGATGCCCAGGTCGATCCAGGTGGGGGTGCCAAGCGGTTGGTTCGTCGTGACGGCGCTCATCGCTACTCCTCAACTGTCGGGTACGCCGTCGACGGTAGCCTTCGGCGCCGACACGGACCCTGCATTACTCTCCCCCGAGTGATCGATGATGTGACCAGTTCCAAGGGGCTGAGGGCGGGGGCCCTGAGCCTGACTTCCAGCGTGGTGATCGGGGTGGCCTCGGCGGGCCCCGCCTACAGCATCGCCGCCACCCTCGGCCTCGTCGTCGCGGCGGTCGGGCTGCAAGCCCCTGTGGTCGCGTTGCTCGCGTTCGTCCCGATCCTGTTCGCCGCGTTCGGCTACAAGGAGCTCAACCGCGCCGACCCGGACTGTGGCACCACCTTCGTCTGGGCCACGCGTGCGTTCGGCCCGTCCTGGGGCTGGATGGCCGGCTGGGCAATCGTCGTCGCGGACGTGCTGGTGATGGCGAGCATGGCCCAGGTCGCGGGCCAGTACACCTTCCTGCTGTTCGGCGCGGACGGGATCGGCCGCGACGCCACCAGCGTCTGGGTGTTGCTGCTCGGGGTGGCGTTCATGGTCGCGATGACCTACCTGTGCTTCCGCGGCATCGACATCTCGGCACGCTTCCAGTCGGTGCTGCTGACGATCGAGTTCGTCGCGCTGGTGCTGTTCGCAGTGGTCGCCCTCGTCCGGGTCTGGATGGGCAACGCGGGCGCGGCGGCCCTGACCCCGCAGTGGAGCTGGTTCAACCCGTTCGAGATCGGTTCCTTCTCGACGTTCGTCAACGCGATCCTGCTGATGGTGTTCATCTACTGGGGCTGGGACTCGGTGGTCTCCGTCAACGAGGAGACCGTCGACAAGCGGAGCACCCCCGGCCGCTCGGCGGTCATCTCGACGATCGTGCTCGTCTCGCTGTACGTGTTAGTGACGGTCGCCGCACAGTCCTTCGCCGGAGTCGGCACCGAGGGCACGGGGTTGGCCAATCCCGAGCATTTCGACGACTTCTTCGCCGCGATCGGAACCGCGGTGTTCGGCGAGGGCCTGGTGGGGCAGCTGCTCGTGCACGTCCTGCTGCTGATGATCCTGACGTCGGCCATCGCGTCGACGCAGACCACCATCCTGCCGACCGCCCGCACCACCCTGTCGATGGGCGTCTTCAAGGCGCTGCCGGACAGCTTCGCGAAGGTGCATCCCCGCTTCCTGACACCGACGGTGTCCACCCTCGCGATGGGCGCTGTGTCCGCGGGGCTCTACATCGCGTTCAACTTCGTCTCCGCGGGCAACCTGATCTTCGACTCGGTCTCCGCGATCGGGATCGCCGTCGGCTTCTACTACGGCATCACCGGTGTGTCCTGTGCATGGCTGTACCGGGACACCCTGCGCGACGGCCCGCGCGAGCTGTGGATGCGCGGAATCCTTCCGCTCCTCGGCGGCGCGATGCTGCTGTTCTCCGCCGGATGGACGGCGGTGACCTCGTTCGCCTCGGACTACGGCGAGACCAGTTGGACACTGCCCTTCGCCCCGCACTGGCAGATCGGCGGTGTGTTCATCCTCGGTGTCGGGTCGATGCTGCTCGGCCTGCCGCTGATGTGGTGGTGGCGCAGCCGCGATCGCCGGTTCTTCGACGGCGAGATCATCGAACGCCGACTTCCCGAACCCGAGGCCCGCGACCGCGAACCGGTCGTCTGAGGCGTCAGGTGCGCTTCGCCGACGGCATGGCCCGCCCCAGCACCTCGAGCATTGGCCGCTGGTACCACGAACCGAGAACGCGCACCATGAGGTCGAGGCCGCGGGCGTCGTTGCCGACGAGCACGCGGGCTCGGTTCTTCGCGACACCGTCGAGGATGATCTCCGCCGCCTTCTCCGGGCTCATCCTCAGCAGCTTCTCGTTGTAGAGCGCGGTCTCGGCCGCGTCCTTCGTCGGGCCGGCATGCCCGGCGTTGTTGGCGACGTTGGTCTTGACGCCGCCCGGGTGTACGCAGGTGACACGCACGGGGTGTCCGCCCGCGAGCATCTCCAGCCGCAACGACTCGGTGAACCCGCGCACCGCGAACTTCGCTGAGTTGTAGGCGCTCTGGCGGGGCAGGGCGAGGATGCCGTAGAGGCTGGACGTGTTGATCACGTGGCCGTCGCCCGACGCGATGAGGTGCGGCAGGAAGGCCTTGGTGCCGTTGACGACTCCCCAGTAGTCGACGTCGAGGACGCGCTCGATGTCCTTGAACTCGGACTCGAGGACGGAGCCGGAGAAGGCGATGCCTGCATTGTTTTAGACCTGGTTGACGACGCCGAAATGCTCCACGACGGCGTCGGCATAGCGCAGGACCGATTCGCGCTCGGACACGTCGAGCCGGTCCGATCTCACCTCGGCACCCAGTTCCTCCAGCAGACCCACGGTCGCGGCGAGCCCCTCGGTGTCGACGTCGGACAACGCCAGTCGCGCCCCGCGGCGAGCCAGACCGAGTGCGAGGGTTCGCCCCATTCCGGAGCCCGCGCCGGTGACGACCGCGACACGTCCGAGGAATTCGCTCATGCCGCCAACCTACTCCCGACGCATGGGAACGGGACGACTAGAGGATGGCGACCGCGACGATCAGACCGAGCGCGACGTGCGCGGCCGCGACGACGAGCACCTCGGGGGTGAAGCGCTCCTCCGCGAGCACCTCCCCGATGTCGATGCCGGTGACGAGCTCGATGAATCGCACCGAGAACACCTGCGCGACAATCCCCAGCAGCCCGAAGACGAGCGTGTAGATCAGGCCCTCGACCAGCCGGCCGGAGGAGGCGTAGATCGCCAGCACGATGATCAGCGCCATGCTCACCATGCCCGCCGACGTCACGATCGCGGCGTTGGGCCTGCCCTCGCGCACCAGCGTCCGCAGGTGGCCGGGCGTGGTCCAGTCGATCGCGTAGAAGCCGAGGACCATCAGCACCAGACCGACGATCGCGTACAGCACGATCGCGGAGACACCCCTGCCCAGATCGGACCAGTAATCGCTGCCGAGGGCCAGCACCTCAGTCGTCATCAATCGCTCCGTTTCGGTATGCATCGGGTTCCAGAGTGCGGTCACGGCTGCGGAATCCGGTGCGGCACGAAGGCCGCGCCGTCATCGGTGATCAGCCCGGAGGTCTCGCGGATGCCGAGACCGGCGGCCGTGTCGCCGACGATCCAGGCGCCGAGAGCCGGGCGCATACCGTCGAATTCCGGTAGCGGATCGAGCAATTGGTAGACGAAGCCCTCGTCGCCGTAGATGCCGCCGGTGGTCGTCTCCATGCCCGCGCCGACCACCGAGATGTTCGCGCCCTCACGGCCGAGCCTGGGCTTGCGCACGTACTCGGTGAGCTCATGCGGGTCGTCGAGGTAGGCGGGCAACAGGTTCGGGTGCCCGGGATACATGCCCCACAGCACCGCCAGGATCGCCTTGTTGCTCAACAGCGTCTTCCAGAGCGGCTCGACCCACATCGTCTCCGGGAGCAGCGCGAGGGCCTTCTTCCCGAAGTCGTCGTCGAGCACCCACTCCCAGGGGTACAGCTTGAACAGGGTCGAGATCGGCGCCTCTTCGAGGTCGACGAACCGGTGCAGGTCCTCGTCGTAGCCGATCTCCTCGATCGCGAGCGCCACGGTGTTCAGTCCCGCTTCCGCCGCCGTCTCCTGCAGGTACGCGACGGTGATGTTGTCCTCGCCGCTGGCATCCGCCGACGACCAGGAGAAATGCGCCTCGTCGCCGGGCAGCCGGTCGCGGATGGCTCCCCATCGCTCGACCAGCGCCTCGTGCAGCGAGTTCCACTGGTCGTCGTCGGGGTGAGTGTCCTTGAGCCAATGCCATTGCAGGATGGACGCTTCGAGCAGGGTGGTCGGCGTGTCCGCGTTGTACTCGAGCAGCTTCGCGGGACGGCGACCGTCGTAGCGGAGGTCGAATCGACCGTAGACGTGCGGGTCGCCGCGACGCCAGGACTCGGCGATCGGGCCCCAGGTCCATTCCGGCAGACCGAAGTCCGCGAACCGTTCGGTGAGGATCACGTGCTCGACCGCGTTGAGGCACATCGAGTGCAGCAGTTCGACATCCGCCTCGATCGCCAGGATCTCGTCCATGTCGAACTCGTAGTGCACCGACTCGTCCCAGTACGGGCGGGCGGTGCCGTCGCCGAGTCGGGCCGGGGTGCCGTACACCAGACCCTGGGATTCGACGATCTTCTGCCACCCCGGACGTGGGGTGGAACGAACTCTGCGCACGTCAGCTCCCGCCGCTGCCGGTCGACTTGCTGCCGAACCCGCCGCGTTGAATCGTCGAACCGGACTTGGTCACCACGGTGGTGGACCCCTTGGGCGTGACGACGGTGCCGCCGGTCACCTTGGTTCCCACGCCGCCGGCGCTGCCGCCGTAGTAGTAGCGGTACGGCGAGCCCGCGTAGATGAACATGCCCGCCATGGCGCCCGTGCCGGCAGACCCCGTCGTGCAGTACGACTCGTCGACCTCGACCTCGGTGTTCGGGTCGATGCAGGTGGCCTGGACCTCGTCCGAGGACAGCGCGGTGTATCCGAGCGCGACCAGCCCGACCACGCCGACCACCGCGACGCCGCCGATCAGACCCTTGCGCCGCTTGCGACGGCGTTCCTCGGCCTTGGCCTCGGCCTCGGCGGCCAGCCGCTCCTGCTCGGCGCGGTCCTTGCGGGCCTTGTCCCTTGCGCGCGCCTCGCCGACGGTGGGCGGGCGGGGCACAGTGGTGCCGGGTTCCTGACGCCGCATCCGGCCGCCACCGGGAGCCTGCGCGGCCTCGTCGCCCGCGTCGGACCCCTCCGCGCCGGCGGCCTCGCCTGCCCCGTTCCGGTCGTCGGGTCCGCCATGATCCGGTCCCACTCGTCCCTCCCCATCCTGTGACGTCATCGCACCGAGATTAGCGTTCGTCGAATCCGGTGAGGTTCCCCGCGGCGTCCGACCAGCTCTCCACCACGAGATCGACCCGACCGGGCGTCGAACCGGACCGCAGCAGCTCCAGCAGCAGCTCGCACTGCGGCCGGGGCCCCTCGGCGATCACCAGCACCCGGCCGTCCGGGCGATTGGTTGCATGCCCGACGAGGCCGAGTTCGAGCGCCCTCGACCGCGTCCACCACCGAAACCCGACGCCCTGAACCGACCCGTGCACCCAGGCGGTCAGGCGCACCTGTTCCGGTGGGCGCATCGCCGGGCTCGCTCAGCTGCTCTTCGGCGGCGCGAGCTTGTGCACGCTGCCGTCAAAGCTGGTGGTGTACAACGCCGCCGGATCCCAGCCGGGGCCGGATCCGAACCGGACGGAACTCGTCAGCGGCAGATCGGAACCGATCTCACAGGTGGACCCCGTGGCGGGGTCGACCCGAACCACCTTGCCCGCGCCGTTGAGCGCCATGTAGACGTTCCCGTCGGCTCCGACGGTCAGGTCGTCGCCCGCATTGGACGCACCGGATCCCGCGACCTTGAGGGTGTGGACGGAGCCCTTGAGATCGGTCGCGTCCAGCTCCCGGATCTCGGTGTTCGAGTCAAAGGTGTTGCCGACGTAGACAGTTGCGCCGTCCGCAGACACGGCGAGGCCGTTGGCGGAGCCCAGGTCGGTACGCACCGACGCCGGGGTGCCCGGCTGTGCGGCCGGGATTCGGGTCAGACCCTGATCGGACCCGAGGTTCCTGGTGACCAGCAGGTCGCCGTTCGCCAGCTTGGCCAGCCCGTTCGGCATCGTCAGCCCCTTGGCCACGGTGGTCTGCTCGCCGGTGTCCAGGTCGAGGGACTCGACGGTGCCGTTCTTACTGTTCGACAGGCCCGCCATCGCGGTGTTCCCGGTGGTGAACAGAATGTTGTCACCGTTCACGACGATGCCGCCCGGCCCGGTGAAGTCCGAGACCAGCGTGCCGGTCTTGCCCCCGGGAGACAGCGTGCGGATGGCTCCGTCGCCGAACAGGGTGCCCTCGGACAGCAGCATCTTTCCGCGGCCGTCGAACGCCAGGTTCTCCAGCATCCCGAATCCGCTGGCCACCTCGCTCGCCGTCCACGGCGTACACGCCTGCGCGGCCGCGGTGGTCGTGGTGGCGGAGGGCGTCGTCGTCACGGCGGCGGGCGCGGGTGCCGAGCTCGCGGGCGTCGCGGTCGGCGCTGCGGTGGTGGCAGGCGTCGCGGCCGCGGGTGCGGCGGACGTGGTCGGCGCGACGACGGGTGCGACCGTCGTGGTCGGCGCGACGACGGGCGCGACCGTTGTGGTCGGCGCGGCTTCTCCCGGCAACGGCGAGGTCAGGCCCGGCAGTGAGAAGGGCGGCGCGACAGTGGGCGTCGTCGTGGCCACGGGCTCCGTTGGAGTCGGAGCAGGCTGAACGGGAGCGGGCTGGGCGACGGCGATCGGGGCACCCACGATCGCGCCGGTTGCCACCAGGGCACCGACCATCGCAACACGAGAGAGCAACATGGCGCCTATTTGATCACGAATCAGATTCAACCGTCAGGTTCACCACGGTGCCAGTTTTCAGGGTACGTCCGACCGTGCACACCTTGTCCACAGATTTGAGCACAACGGTGAGCAAACGCTCCTGCGCCTCGGCGTCGAGTTCGCTGAGATCGACCTCGAGAACCTCGTCCAACTGCGGGTACACCTCGTTCTCGCGGTCCGCCGCGCCCGACACCCGAATGGTCGCGTCGTAGTTGTCCCCGAGCCTGCGCGAGAGCGGCAGGTCCGAGCTCATGCCGCTGCACGCCGCCAGCGCGATCTTGAGCAGCTCGCCGGGGGTGAACACACCGTCGACGCTCTCCGACCCGATCAGCACCTCCGCGCCGCGCGAGCTGCGGCCCGTGTAGCGGCGAGTCCCGGTGCGATCGACCCACAACTCGGTGGACGCGGCCGGCTGGGCGGGGGTGCTAGCGGAAGTCTGATCAGCCATACCCCGAATCCTGCCATCCGCCGCGGTCGGCTCCGCAGGCGACGGTGGCCTCAGCCCTCCCTGGCCGCGAGCGGCGCTCGGCTACACCTGGAAGCGGTACCCCATCCCGGATTCGGTGATCAGATGCTTGGGCTGCGAGGGATCCCGTTCCAGCTTCCGGCGCAGCTGCGCGAGATACACACGCAGGTAGTGGGTTTCGGTGGCGTACGACGGGCCCCACACCTCGCGCAGCAGCTCCTTCTGCCCGACCAGCTTGCCCTTGTTGCGCACCAACATCTCCAGCATCCCCCACTCGGTTGGCGTCAGATGCACCTCACGCTCGTCCTTGATCACCCGCTTCGCGGCCAGGTCGACGGTGAACGACTCGGTCACCACCACCGGCTCGCCCACATCGGTGGCAGCGGAGTGCCGCCGCACCGCCGCCCGCAGGCGTGCCAGGAACTCGTCCATGCCGAAGGGCTTGGTGACGTAGTCGTCGGCGCCCGCGTCGAGGGCCTCCACCTTGTCGGCCGAGTCGGTGCGCGCGGAGAGCACGATCACCGGAGCGGTGGACCAGCCGCGGAGCCCGGCCAGCACCTCGATGCCGTCCATGTCCGGCAGACCCAGATCGAGCACGATCACCTCGGGGTGTTTCTCGGCCGCGGCCCGCAGCGCCGCAGCCCCGGTCGCCGCCGTGGTCACCTCGTAGCCCCGCACGCTCAGATTGATCCGCAGCGCCCGCAGGATCTGCGGTTCGTCGTCGATCACCAGCACCCGTGTCACGCAGTCACCTTCCCGATCCCAGCCAAGTCCACCACCATTGTCAGCCCACCGCCCGGTGTGTCCGTTGCGCTGACGCTTCCCCCCATCGCCTCGACGAACCCGCGCACCACCGACAGTCCAAGGCCAACCCCGGTGGACATGTCGCGGTCGCCGAGCCGCTGGAACGAATCGAAGATCTGCTCCTCCGCGCCTCGGGCGATCCCGGGGCCGGTGTCCGCGACCGTGATCAGCACCCGGTCCTTCACCGGTGCCGCCGCGATCCGCACCGCCCCGTCCGGCGCGTACCTGAGCGCGTTGTCCATCAAGTTCGCCAGCACCCGCTCGAGCAGTCCGCTGTCCGCCATCACCGCGTTGCCCCCGACCTCGACCTTCACCCGGTCCGTGCCCGCCCGTCCGATTCCCGGCGTGCCGACCCCGACGCCGACCAGCGCGCGATGGACCACCTCTTCCAGGTAGACCGGGCGCAGGGTCGGTCGCACCACACCCGCGGCCAACCGCGACGAGTCCAGCAGGTTGCCCACCAGATTGGTCAGCTGGTCGGCCGACTCCTCCACCGTGGCAAGCAGTTCCGCCGTGTCCTCCGGCGAGAACTCCACGTCGTCGCTGCGCAGGCTGGAGACCGCAGCCTTGACCGCGGCGAGTGGCGTCCGCAGGTCGTGGCTCACCGCGGACAGCAGCGACCGCCGCAGTCGATCCGCCTCGGCGAGAGCCTGCGCCTTGCTGGCCTCCTCGGCGAGCTCGCTCTGCCGGATCAGCCCCACCGCCTGATTCGCGACGGCCAGCAGCACCCGGCGGTCGTGGGCGTGCAGTTCGCCGCCGCGCAGCGCCAACGCGTACTCGCCGTCGCTGACCTCACAGACGGTGTCGGCCTGGTCGACCTCCTCCGGCGCATTCGGCCCCACCGAGCTCACCACCCCGTGCCCGCGGCGGATCATGCTCACCGACTGCTGGGCGTACGTCTCTCGAACCTTCTCCAGCAGCGCGGGCAGGTCGGCCCCGCGCAGCACCGACCCGGCGAACAGGGCGAGCAGTTCCGCCTCCTTCGACGCCCGGCGTGCCTCCCTGGACCGCTTCGCCGCGGCGTCCACCAGTACGGCCACCGCGACGGCGATCACGAGCAGCACCACCGTGGTGATGAAGTTGTTCGGCTCGGCGATCGTGAAGCTACGCACCGGCGGGGTGAAGAAGTAGTTGAGCAACAGGCCCGAGATCAGCGCGGACAATGCGGCGGCTGCCACGCCGCCGAGCAGGGCGACCAGCAGCACCACGATGAAGAACATCGCGCTCTCCGCGCCCCACCCGAGATGCTGGTCGATCACGCCCATGCCAAGGGCGGCCACCGAGGGCACCAGGACCGCGGCGACCCAGGACAGGATCTTTCGCGAACGGGTGCCGACCGGGGTCAGCCTGCGCGGCGCGCTCGACGCACCGTGCGTGACCATGTGCACGTCGATGGTCCCGGACTCCTGCACGACTGCCGCACCGATGCCCTCGTCGAACATACGAGCCCAGCGCGACCGCCTCGAGGTCCCCAGCACCAGCTGAGTCGCGTTGGCCGCTCGTGCGAACTCGAGCAGGGTCGACGGCACATCGTCGCCGACCACGCTGTGCAGGCTTGCGCCGATGCTGGTCGCCAGCTTGCGCACCTTGCCCATCTCCGGCGCGGACACCCCGGCCAGCCCGTCGCCGCGCACCACGTGCACGACGATGAGCTCGGCGCTGGACTTCGAGGCGATCCGGCCTGCCCTGCGCACGAGGGTCTCGGACTCCGGTCCCCCCGTGACGGCGACCACCACCCGTTCCCTGGCCTCCCAGGTGTCGGTGATCTCGTTCTCCGCACGGTACTTCGCCAACGCCGCGTCCACCTGGTCGGCGACCCACAGCAGCGCGAGCTCCCGTAACGCGGTGAGGTTTCCGCGTCGGAAGTAGTTGCTCAGCGCCGCGTCCACCTTTTCCGCGGCATAGATGTTTCCGTGGGAGAGCCTGCGACGCAGCGCCTCCGGCGTGACGTCCACCAGCTCGACCTGGGTGGCCGCGCGCACGACCGCGTCGGGCACGGTCTCCCGCTGCGTCACCCCGGTGATCTGCTGGACGACATCGTTGAGGCTCTCGAGGTGCTGCACGTTGAGCGTGGTGAGCACATCGATGCCCGCGGCGAGCACCTCCTCGACGTCCTGCCACCGCTTCTCGTTCCTGCTGCCGGGGGTGTTGGTGTGGGCGAGTTCGTCGACCAGCACCAACGCCGGCCTGCGCCGGACCACCGCATCCACATCGAGTTCGGGCATCTTGGTGCCGCGGTAGTCGATCAGCTTCGGCGGCACCACCTCGAGGTCGCCGATCTGCGCGGCCGTGCGGGCGCGGCCGTGGGTCTCCACCACGGCCGCGACCACGTCGGTGCCCCGTTCGCGACGGCGATGGGCCTCGCCGAGCATCGCGAACGTCTTGCCGACCCCGGGGGCGGCGCCCAGATAGATGCGCAGTTCACCGCGCTTGCACTCGCCCCCGGAACCCGTACCGCTCACTCCGTCATCATCCACCAGCGGGCACGTCAGTCGCAGGAAGGCGCGGTCAGGCCCAGCGCGAGGTTCAGCTCGAGCACGTTCACGCGTTCGGCGCCGAGCACGCCGAGCTGGCGGCCCTCGGTGTGTTCGTCGACCAACTGACGGACCCGCTCCTCACCGAGCCCGTTCACCGCTGCGACCCTGGGCACCTGGATCGCTGCGTACGCGGGGCTGATGTGGGGATCGATGCCGGAACCGGATCCGGTCACCGCGTCGACGGGCACCTGGTCGGGGCGCACCCCCTCCCGCTCCGCGATCACCGTGCGGCGCTCGACGATGAACGACGCCAGGATCTCGCTGCTGGGGCCCTGGTTGGTCGGCAGGGCGGTCGCCGGGTCACCCGGCGCGAACGCGTCCTCATCGGAGACCGAACCGGTGACCCGGTTGTGGAAGAACGGATCCGGCGCGCCGGCCTCCACCTGCGGGTCCACCCCGACCCAGCGGCTGCCGACCACGCATCCGTTGCTGTCGCGCACCGGCGAGCCCTCCGCGGACCCCGAGCTGATCCGGCTCACCCCCCACACCGCGGCGGGGTAGATCACCCCGAGGATCACGGTGAGCGCGAGTAGGACGAGCAGGCCTGCCCACACCTGCTTCACGAGACCGATTGTGAATCGCATTCAAGCTCACCCAATTCCAGGAACAAGTCGGACGACGAGGTCGATCAGCCAGATACCGATGAACGGCGTGACCACACCGCCGACGCCATAGATCAACAGGTTTCGGCCCAGCAACTGCGAGGCCGAGGACGGCCGGTAGCGCACACCCTTGAGCGCCAACGGGATCAGCGCCACGATCACCAGCGCGTTGAAGATCACCGCCGACACGATCGCCGACTGCGGCGTCGCCAGGCGCATGATGTTCAGTGTGTCCAGCTGCGGGTAGATCCCGCTGAACAGCGCGGGCAGGATGGCGAAGTACTTCGCCAGGTCGTTGGCCAGCGAGAAGGTGGTCAGCGCCCCGCGGGTGATGAGCAGCTGCTTGCCGATCTCCACCACCTCGATGAGCTTGGTGGGATCCGAGTCCAGATCCACCATGTTCCCGGCCTCCTTGGCCGCGGAGGTACCGGTGTTCATCGCCACACCGACGTCGGCCTGTGCCAGCGCGGGTGCGTCGTTGGTGCCGTCACCGGTCATCGCGACCAGGCGACCGCCCCGCTGCTCCTTGCGGATCAGCTCGAGCTTGTCCTCCGGGGTCGCCTCCGCCATGAAGTCGTCCACGCCGGCCTCGGCGGCGATCGCCTTGGCGGTCAACGGGTTGTCGCCCGTGATCATGACGGTGCGGATGCCCATGGCCCGAAGCTCGGCGAACCGCTCGGCCATGCCCGGCTTGACCACGTCGGAGAGCTGGATGACACCGAGGACCCTCGGGCTCCCGGCCTCGATCACGGCCACCACGAGCGGGGTGCCGCCGGCCTGGGCGATCTCGTTGACGGTGTCGGTCACCGTAGGCGCCACACCGCCCCCCTGCGCCCGCACCCACGAGAGCGTGGCGTCGCTGGCCCCCTTGCGGATCTGCATTCCGTTGAGGTCGAGACCGCTCATCCGGGTCTGTGCCGTGAACGGCACGAACTCGCCGTTCTTCTCCGCCTCGGATGGCTCAGTGGCGAGCCCGAAGTCCTTGGCGCACAACTCCACGATGCTGCGGCCCTCGGGCGTGCCGTCCGCAAGGCTTGACAGCCGCGCGGCCTCGGCGAGTTCCCCCGCGATCACCCCTGGAGCGGGGTGCAGGGCCGTGGCCCTGCGATTGCCGTAGGTGATGGTGCCGGTCTTGTCCATCAGCAGCGTGTCGATGTCGCCCGCCGCCTCGACCGCGCGGCCCGACATGGCCAGCACGTTGCGCTGCACCAGCCGGTCCATGCCCGCGATGCCGATGGCCGAGAGCAGCGCACCGATCGTCGTCGGGATGAGACAGACGAGCAGCGCGATCAGCTTGATCGGGTCCTGCTCCTGGCCCGCGTACATGCCCATCGGGCCGATGGCGACCACCGCGAGCATGAAGATGATCGTCAGCGAGGCCAGCAGGATGTTCAGCGCGATCTCGTTGGGCGTCTTCTGCCGCGCGGCGCCCTCGACCAGTGCGATCATCCGGTCCACGAAGGAGTGCCCCGGCGCAGCGGTGATCTCGACGACGATGCGGTCGGACAGCACGATGGTGCCGCCCGTCACCGCGCAGCGGTCTCCGCCGGACTCACGGACCACGGGCGCGGATTCGCCGGTGATGGCCGACTCGTCCACGGTGGCGATGCCCTCGACGACGTCGCCGTCGCCGGGGATCACCTCGCCCGCGACCACGACCACCCGATCACCGACCACAAGGTCGGCGCCCGGGATCGACTCGATGTCACCGGTGGCGGTGATGCGGTGAGCGGTGGTGTCCTGCTTGACCTTCCGCAGGCTCGCCGCCTGCGCCTTACCGCGTCCCTCGGCGACGGATTCGGCCAGGTTCGCGAAGAGCACCGTGAACCACAGCCAGGCCGCGACGACCCAGGAGAAGACCGACGGGTCGGCGATCGCCATCACGGTGGTGACGACCGAGCCGACGAGCACCACGAACATGACCGGATTGCGCGCGAGGTGGCGCGGATCGAGCTTGCGGACCGCGCCGGGCAGCGCCGTGATCAGCTGCTTCGGGCTGAAGATCCCGCCCTGCACCCGATGCTGCTGGTGCTGCTCGTCCCCCGCGCCTTCCCCGGATCGCGGGGTGACGTCTGGTCGTTCGGTTGTGTTCACACTCATTGCAGAGCCTCCGCGATCGGGCCCAGAGCCAGGGCCGGGAAGAATGTCAGCGCCGCGACCAGGACGACGGTGCCGGTGAGGAGCCCGGCGAACATCGGGCCCGCGGTGGGCAGGGTGCCCGCGCCCGGCGCCGTCTTCTTCTGCGATGCAAGGGATCCGGCAAGCGCGAGTACGAAGATGATCGGCAGGAAACGTCCGAGCAGCATGCAGACGCCGAGCGAGGACTGGAACCAGTCGCTCGTCACGGTCAGGCCGCCGAAGGCGCTGCCGTTGTTGTTCGAGGCCGAGGCGAACGCGTAGAGCACCTCGGAGAATCCGTGGATGGATCCGGGCGTGCCCGGATCTCCGCTGTTGCCCTGGTATCCGGTGGTGGACGACAGGATCACGGTGATGCCGGTGCCGATGAGCACCAGCGCGGGCATCACGAGCACCGAGAGCGCCGCAAGGGTGATCTCCCGCTGCCCCAGCTTCTTGCCGAGGTATTCGGGGGTTCGGCCGACGAGCAGTCCGCCGACGAACACCGCGATCAGCGCCAGCACGAGGATGCCGTACAGGCCCGTACCGACACCGCCGGGCGCGATCTCGCCGAGCAGCATGTTCAGCATCACCGCGCCGCCGCCGAGTGGCGACATGCTGTCGTGCGCGGCATTGACCGCGCCGGTGGAGGTTCCGGTGGTGCTGACCGCGAACAGTGCGGTGCCGGGGATCCCGAACCGGACCTCCTTGCCCTCCATCATGCCGCCTGCCGCGGTGGCGGCGACGCCACGCTGACCGGATTCGGCGGTGAGGGTCACGGCGAGCAGGCCTGCCCAGAGGATGCCCATGACGGCCAGCAGGGTCATTCCCTGCTTGCGGTCGCCGACCATGGTGCCGAAGGTGCGGGTGAGCGACACCGGAATGAGCAGAATCGCGATGATCTCGACGATGTTGCTCAGCGGGGTCGGATTCTCGAAGGGGTGGGCCGAGTTCGCCGCGAGGATGCCGCCACCGTTGGTGCCGAGCTCCTTGATGGCCTCCTGCGAGGCAACCGGCGCGAGCGCGTTGGTCACGGAGTTCCCGTCGAGGCCGGTCGAGGAGAAGCCGGAATCAAAGGACTGGATCACGCCCTGGCTCAACAGGATCAGCGCGATGACGAACGAGATGGGGAGCAGGATCCGAATGCAGCCACGGGTCAGGTCGACCCAGAAGTTGCCGATCTCGCCGCCGCGGGAGACGCGGACGAAGCCACGGATCAGCGCGGCGGCGACCGCCATACCGACGGCCGCGGACACGAAGTTCTGCACCGCGAGGCCGATCGGCTGGGTCAGGTTGCTCATCGTGGTCTCGGGCGCATAGGACTGCCAGTTGGTGTTCGCCACGAACGAGGCGGCGGTGTTGAACGCCATCGCCGGGCTCACCCCGGTCAGGTCACCGCTGAGCGGCAGCACGCCCTGGATGCGCTGCAGGAAGTAGAGGAACAGCACGCTCGCGGCCGAGAAGCCGAGCAGGCTCCCGGCGTAGCCGTACCAGGTCTGGTCGGTGCGGGCGTTGATGCGGCAGAGCCGGTACAGGACCGACTCGACGCGCAGATCCCCGGAACGGAGATCGGTGTCGGTGGTGTAGACCTTGGCCATGTAGTCACCGACGGGGACGTACAGAATCGCTAGCACGGCGATCACCAGTGCTATCTGTAGTCCCGCAGCAAGCGCGGGATTCATGTGTCAGAACCTCTCGGGGTCAAGAAGTGCGATCAGCAGGTAGATCACGAGGGCCGCCGCGATGGCGATCAGGATGACGCTGAGCATCCCGCCGGCGGTCACTGCGCACGCTTTGTCTGCAACCCGCGCAGCACCAGCGCGCAGAGGCTGAAGGTGCCGAAGATGAGCGCCACGTAGGCCAGATCAGCCATGACAGTTCCTTTTCGAAAGTCTCACGCGCGCCGTCCATCGGCGTGCGCCGTCCCTGTTTCGGGGCACAGTGCAGCGTGCTCCCGGACGTGGACGAAAGGGACTTCCTTACGGCTCGCTAACGCCGCCACCTGGGCTGTTGACGCATTCTTTACGCGCTTCGCGCCCATGAGCGTGTTGCACCCCGATGGGGGTACAACACGCTCACAGTTCTGCCGCCTCCCCGACGAGCCGACCGACCGACGCGGGCACCGGGGTGTCCCCGTCCACCCAGGCCGCCGGAATCGGTGTGCCCGCCACGGTCCGCAGCGGCACGACGCCCGCCCAGGCGCCGCCGTCTCCGTTGGGACCACTCGGCGGGGCGTTGCGCACCTTGACGGTCCACCCGCCCGCGCTGATCGGCAACGCGATGGTCAGCGTGGCCGCGAGCTCCTTCTTGGTGTGGCCGCGCACCTCGGCACTTCGTCCCGGGATCAGGGCGTCCGAGAGTGCGCTCAGCGCGTCGGTGGACTCCTCCCGCGTGAGCGTGGTCAGGTGCCCGCGCACCACGGCGGATCGGTAGTTGGCGGAGGAGTTGAAGAGGTTGTCCGCCACCACGATTCCGTCGAGCAGGGCTACGCAGAGCGCGGCGGGTGCACCCGCGGCGACCTGGCGCAGCGCCCCCGCCCCTGTTGACCCGTGCAGGATGATCCGGTCGCCGTCCCTGGCATAGAGCATGGGAACCGCCCACGGCATGCCGTCGACGACGGTGGCGAGGGTCCCCACCGCCGCGGCGTCGAGCACGGCGTCGAGCTGGGTTCGGTCGAGCATCGAGCGTTCGGGGTGCCTGTTGATTTTGTCCACGCCACCAGCCTCGTCATATTCTGGTGTGATCGATAGGTCCAGAATCAATGATTCGCATAGTCCAGTATTCTCCGACCATGGCCCGCCACCCCCGCGACGTCCAATTGACGCTGACGCTGCCGCCCACCGGCGCCGCTCTCCGGCACCGCATCTCGGAGGCGATCATCGACGCGATCCGGCTCGGTCGGCTCCACCCCGGCGACGCACTGCCACCGACCAGGGCGCTCGCCGCCGAGCTGGGCGTGTCCAGGGCAGGCGTGGTCGAGGCCTACGACGAACGCTGTGCAGCCGGATATGCCTGCGCGCGGCCGGGATCCGGGACACTGATCGCGCCAGGGGCCGACGCCGCGGCCGCCGTGGGAGCCGGCTCCCACGTGTCGGATCGCCCGACGCCGGTCCCCGAAACCGAGCCGACACCGACCGCGCCGACCTGGGACCTCACCCCCGGCTGCCCGGACACCGGCCTCATCTCCCCCGACGACTGGCGGCGCGCATGGCGTGCGGCCGCGGCGGCACCGATCCGCCCGCGCTCCCCCGGCTCGACCGGCCATCCGGAGCTGCGCCACGCGCTGGCCCTGCACCTGCGCCGCACCCGCGGGATTCTCGCGCACCCGGACGAACTGGTGCTCGTCCCCGGTGTCGACTCCGCGCTGCGCACTCTCGCCGCGGCAGCGGATCTGGCCGGACGGGACGTCGCCTTCGAGGAGCCCGGGTACCGCAACGCCCGCCGGACGCTCGAGCTGTCGGGGGCACGACCTCGGCCGATCGGGGTCGATGCCGACGGTCTCGACCCGGCGGCGCTCCGCGAGACCGATGCCGCCGTGTATTGCACTCCGGCACACCAGTATCCGCTCGGCGCCCGAATGCCGGTGGCCCGTCGCGCCGCACTGGTCGCGCGGGCGGCCGCCTCCGGGACGCTGATCATCGAGGACGACTACGACGGCGAGTTCCGCTACGACGTCTCCGCACTACCCGCCCTCCGCAGCATCGAGGGCGGACGCGAGCACGTCGCCTACCTCGGCACCGCGTCGAAGATCCTCTCGCCCTCGATCCGCCTGGCCTGGCTGCTCCCCCCGCCCGCGCTGCTCCAGCGGGTGCACGACTCGTTGCGCCGCACGGGCGAGAACTGCTGCGGGGTCACCGGACTCGCGCTTGCCCACTTCATCGAATCCGGCGCCCTGACCCGGCACCTCGCCCGGGCCTCGCGCACCTACTCGGCGCGGCGGGCGGCCCTGGTCGGCGCGCTCAGGAGCAGGCCTGCCCTGATGGACCGTCCGGGGGTCGACCTGGCCGGCATCGAGGCCGGGCTGCACGTGGTGCTGCGCCTGCCGGACCGCGCCGACGACGACGCCATCGCCACGGAACTCGGCACCAGGGGCATCGCGGTGCCCGGACTCGGTCCGTACCGCACCGACGCCGCGGGCCCTCGGGGCCTGATGTGCGGGTACGCGCAGTTACCCGAGACCAGGGCCGACGCCGTCGCCGGGGCGATCGCGGAGGTGGTCGGCAGGCATCTCGCCCGCGACACCGCGAGCTGACTCACGGCTGCTCATCGGGCTCCTGCTCGAGTACCTTCTCCAGGAAGTCCTTGAGCTCCTGGATCGCGGACGCCCCGGGGATGGCGCTGAGACTGGCGAGCGCCGCGTTCAGCGCGGCAAGGAGGGTTCGAAAGATCCGCCGTCCGATCGTCCCGCCGCCGCGGACGACCCCCATCACCTCGCTGCGGCCGGCCAGTTCGATCACCGCGAGCTTGAAATCGCGCATGGCGCCGTCCCAGCCCGCCGACCCCAACGCGTCGATCACGGTGTCGGCGGGGAACTCCCGGCTCTCGCCGCTGAGTGCGCGGAGCGCCTCCGCCCCCTGATTCGCCACGAGTTGGTCGACAGCCGAGGCGAACTGGCGCCGGAGATCCTCGTCGGGCAGCACGGCCCGCTCGGTACCGGTGTCGTCACCGAGGGCCGCGTGCGGTTGCGCCGACCAGCGCAACACCAGCAGGACGTCGCCGACGAGCTGGCGCACGATGAGCATGTCGTCGTAGTCGGCCACGGGACCTCCTCGCCGAAGGACACTCGCAAGTGTGCGCGTCCCTGGTGGGGGTCTACAAGCCTCGCGGCCGTGGCTGGCACTTCGGGCAGCTGTAGGAGGACCTGTTCATGAACTTCTCGCGCCGGATGGGCGCACCACAGCGCGGGCACGGTCGGTCCTCGCGGCCGTAGGCGGACAGCGACCGGTCGAAGTACCCGGACTCCCCGTTCACGTTGACGTACAACGCGTCGAACGAGGTACCGCCCTGCGCCAGCGCCTCACTCATCACCTCGGTGACCGAACCGAGCAGCAGGCGCACCTGTGGGCGGGTCAGCCGGTCCGCAGGCCTGTTCCCGTGGATCCCGGCGCGCCACAACGCCTCGTCGGCGTAGATGTTGCCGACCCCGGACAGCACCGTCTGATCGAGCAGGATCCGCTTGATCTCGCTGCGCTTGCCGCGGATCGCCGCGACCACCGCCTCGCCGTCGAACCCGGGGTCGAGTGGGTCCCGCGCGATGTGGGCGACCGGCTCCGGCAGGGCTGCGCCGTCCACCTCGACGATGGGGGCGAGCGCCCAACCACCGAAGGTGCGTTGATCGACGAAGCGGAGCTCGGTGCCGTTGTCCAGCGCGGCCAGGATCCGCAGGTGCTTCTCCCGGGCCACGCTCGGCGCCTGGACCAGCATCTGGCCGCTCATCCCGAGATGGACGACCACGGCGAGGTCGCCGGGCGCCAACTCGAGCCAGAGGTACTTGCCGCGACGGCTGGCGCCGGTGACCACCAGGCCTGCCAGCTGCGCGGCGAGATCGTGACCGCCGAGGACATGTCGGCGGACAGCGCGGGGATGCAGGACCTCGACGGCGTCGATCCTGGAACCGACGACGTGGGCCTCGAGCCCGCGCCGGACCACCTCGACCTCGGGCAGCTCCGGCACGGCGTCAGCCGACCTGGTCGGAGTCGTCCTCCGAGAGGGACTTCCAGGCGGTGCTGGCCGCCTTCTGCTCGGCTTCCTTCTTCGACCGTCCGACACCGACCCCGAGCGCGTTCCCCGCGACCACCACGGTTGCGGTGAACTCCTTGTCGTGATCGGGCCCGGTCGCGCTGATCTCGTAGACCGGCACGCCCGCGCCACGCTCCGCGGTGAGTTCCTGGAGGCTGGTCTTCCAGTCGAGACCCGCGCCCAGTTTGGGCGCGCGCTCGAGGAGATCGCCGAACAGCGAGAGCACCACGGTTCGCGCGGTGTCGATGCCGTGCTGCAGATGCACGGCACCGAGCAGCGACTCCATACCGTCGGCCAGGATGCTCGCCTTGCCTCGGCCCCCGGTCATCTCCTCGCCCTTGCCGAGCAGCAGATGGGCACCGAGACCGCCCTCACCGAGATCGCGCGCGACCTCCGCAAGGGCGTGCATGTTGACGATGCTGGCCCTGATCTTGGCCAGCTCACCCTCGGACTTCTCCGGGTGTGCGACGTAGAGCTTCTCGGTGATGGTCAGGCCGAGCACCGAGTCGCCCAGGAACTCGAGCCGCTCGTTGGTCGGCAACCCGCCGTTCTCGTACGCGTACGAGCGGTGGGTCAGCGCCAGCGTGAGCAGCGGTTCGTCCAGGACAACGCCAAGAGCGGCGAGGAGGGAATCATGATCCCCCTCGCCGCCGGCGGGTGCTGCGTTGCTACTACTTGTCACTGCGCGACTAGACCGCAGCGGTGACCTGACGACCCTTGTAGGTGCCGCAGGACGGGCACGCAATGTGGGGCAGGGTCTTCTCGCCACAGCCACGGTTCGGGCAGGTGATGAGGGTGGGCACAGTGGTCTTCCACTGGCTGCGACGCGACCTGGTGTTGGACCGCGACATCTTGCGCTTGGGGACAGCCACTTCTACTTCTCCTCGGCTTCAGTGTTCACACGACTCTTGCTGGGCTGGGATGATGCATCCTCAGCGTCGAACTTCCCCGCGAGGGCAGCCCAGCGAGGATCCAGTATCTCATGTCCATGCCCAGATTCTGCAATCGCCAGACGAACCCCACATTCGGGGCACAGTCCCTGGCAATCTTCGCTGCACAATGGCTGCAGCGGAAGCGCTAGCCCGGCCGCGTTCACGATGACCGGTTCGAGATCGATCAGGTCGTCGACGATGCGGTAGATCTCATCTTCTTCGGTGGTCGCCTCGGTGGTGCTGTTCGGGTACGCGAACAGCTCGGTGAGATAGAGGTCGAGCTCACCGCCGAACGGTTCGAGGCAGCGCGAGCACTCGCCCTCGGTTGCCGCTCGGACGGTGCCGGTGACCAGCACGCCCTCAGAGACGGACTCCAAACGGAGGTCGAGTTCGACCTCACCACCGACCGGCACCGCGATCATGTCGAGGCCGATGCGCGAGGCGGCGGGCACCGCACGGGTGACCGTGGTCATCGACCCGGGGCGGCGCCCCAGACTGAGGATGTCCAGCACGAGGCCGCCCTCGTGAAGACGGGGCGAACCGGAACGATGCGAGGACACGCGAATACTCTTTCGTCAGCGAAGAAGGGGATGGGCAACCACTCAACGGTACGCGATGGGGTCCCCCAATGGAAAATCTGAAGCCGTGACCCCGGGCTACCGGTGACGACTCGACCGGCTGGGTCGCTCGTCGGCCTCGTCGTAGTCGGGGATCCCGGAGCCGGTCCGAAGCTGCTGACGGCCGCGGCCCACCGAGCGGATGGTCCCGCTGAGGAACTCCTCGAACTCCGCCAGCTTGCCGTCCACGTACAGGTCGCATTCGCCACGCAGCCGGTCCGACTCGGCGTGTGCGGAGTCGATGACCCGTGCCGACTCCGAGTGCGCGGCCTGCACGACCTCGGTCTGCGCCACCAGTCGCTCCTGCTCGGCGCGGCCGTCCGCGACCGATCGGTCGTGCGCGGCGCGGCCGGATTCGACCAGGCGCTCCGCCTCGGCCGCGGCCTGACCGGTGAGGGTGTCGTATTCGTGCTGTCCCTCGGCGACGGTCCGGTCCGCCTCCTCGCGCGCGTCGGCGACCAGTTCATCGGCGTGTGCCTGCGCCTCGGAGACCATCCGGTCGGCCTTCGCCTTGGCGTCGGCGAGGATCCGGTCGGCGTCCGCGCGCGAGTCGGCGAGGGTGGCCGCGGCCTCGGCGTCCGCGCTCGAGACGGCCTGCTCGGCGTGCGCGCGGGCGTCGCCGACCAGCTTGTCGCGGTGGTCGAGCACGTCCTGTGCGTCGTCGAGTTCACCCGGGATCGCCTCACGGACGTCGTCGAGGAGTTCGAGGACGTCTCCTCGGGGCACAACGCACCCCGCCGTCATCGGGACCCCGCGCGCCTCTTCCACGATCGCGACGAGCTCGTCGAGCGCCTCGAATACCCGGTACACGCCAAACCCCAATCGTCGACGACGGCTTACGGGACCAGTCTGCCCGCCGCGCCGCTCACGGGCGCGCCGCCACGCCCAGTGTGTCGAGGATCAACCGCTACGCGGTATCGCCTGCGCGGCTCGCCGCGGTCGGCTCCGCGGCGCGTTCCGCCAGCCGGGCCAGCAGCCGCTCGTGCACCTTCGCAGGCAGCATGTCCGCGACATCGCCGCCGTAGGTCGCCACCTCCTTGACCAGCGAGCTGGAGAGGTAGCTGTAGCGCGGGTTCGTCGCGATGAAGAGGGTGTCGACGCCGGTGAGCTTGTGGTTCATCTGCGCCATCTGCAGCTCGTAGTCGAAGTCGTTGGCACCGCGCAGGCCCTTGACGATCGCGCTGGCCCCGTTGGCCTTTGCGTAGTCGACGAGGAGTCCCTGCCACGAGTCGACCCGGACATTCGGCAGGTCGGCGACGGCCTCGCGCAGCATCTCGAGGCGTTCGTCGATGCTGAACAGGCCCTTCTTGTTCTTGTTGATCATCACCGTGACGATGACCTCGTCGAACTGAACCGCCACCCGGCCGATCACGTCGAGGTGGCCGTTGGTGATGGGATCGAAGGACCCGGGGCAGACCGCACTGCTCATGACTGCAGACCGTAACAGGCGATCTCGATCCGGGTCTCGCCGTACTTGCGCACCCGGTCGGCCGACAGACCCGCCGGCCACACGGTCTCGGGCGATCGCGAGGACCGCTCGAGCACGACCAGCGAATCCTCACCGATCCAGCCCCCGTCGACGAGCGCGCCGAGCACCGACCCGACCTCGTCCTCCCCCATCGCGTACGGCGGGTCGAGGAAGACCAGGTCGTACTCGCGGTCGGGGGTCCCCGCGACGACCGCGGCCACCGGCGACGACCGCACGAGCGCGCCGGGCAGCCCGAGCGTCGCCACGTTCTCGCGGGCCACCGCGGCCGCCTTCGCGTCCGACTCGACCAGCACCACGTGCTCGGCGCCCCGCGAGAGTGCCTCCAGCCCAAGCGCTCCCGATCCCGCGAACAGGTCGAGCACGGCGGAGCCGTCGAGGTCCATCCGGGCGTCGAGCGAACTGAACAGCGCCTCGCGCACCCGCTCCGAGGTGGGCCGGGTGCCCTTGGGAGGGACCCGGAGCCGGCGCCCACCCGCGGCGCCGGCGACGATCCGGGTCACTGCGGCCCGTCCTCCTCCGTCGACACCACGGAGATCACGGTCAGCAGGTCGCCACCCTCGACCTGCTGCACCGGTGTGATCGCGAGCCTGCTCACGACGCCACCGCGGGTGGCGGTGATCGCCGCCTCCATCTTCATCGCCTCGATCGTCGCGACGGTGTCGCCCGCGGCGACCTTCTGTCCCTCCGCCACGACGAGGGTGACGACGCCTGCGAACGGCGCGGCCACGTGGCCGGGGTTGCCCCGGTCCGCCTTCTCGGCGGCGGGGACCTCGCTGGCGATCGAGCGGTCGCGCACCGACACCGGCCGCAGCTGGCCGTTGAGGATGCACATCACCGTGCGCATGCCGCGCTCGTCGGGTTCCGAGATCGCCTCGAGCCCGATGAGCAGCTCGACACCGGGGGCCAGCGCGACCCGGTGCTCCTCGCCGCGACGCAGGCCGTAGAAGAACTGGTTCGCCGACAGCCGCGAGGTGTCGCCGTACTTCTCGCGGTGCTCGAGGAACTCGCGGGTCGGGCCGGGGAACAGCAGCCGGTTGAGGGTGCCGCGGCGCTCGGCCGGAGAACCGTCGAGTCCGGCCTGGTCGTCCGCGGTCAGCGGCGTCTCGGGCTTCGCGTCACCGCGGCCCTCGAGCGCCCTGGTCCGGAACGGCTCCGGCCAGCCGCCTGCCGGGCTGCCCAGTTCGCCGCGCAGGAACCCGATCACCGATTCCGGGATGTCGTATCCGGCGGGGTTCTCCGCGAACTCGTCCGTCGACACGCCGGAGCCGACGAGGTGCAGCGCGAGGTCGCCGACCACCTTGGAGGACGGGGTCACCTTCACCAGGCGGCCGAGCATCCGGTCCGCGGCCGCGTACTTCGCCTCGACCTCCTCGAACTGGTCACCCAGCCCGAGCGCGATGGCCTGCTGGCGCAGGTTCGACAGCTGACCACCGGGGATCTCGTGCGTGTAGACGCGACCGGTGGGAGCGGGCAGCCCGGACTCGAACGGCGCGTACACCTTTCGCAGCGCCTCCCAGTACGGCTCGAGGTCGCACACGGCCTGCAGATCAAGGCCGGTGTCCCGCGCCGAGTGAGCGGTCGCCGCGACGATCGCCGACAACGCGGGCTGGCTGGTGGTGCCCGCCAGCGCCGCGCTCGCGCCGTCGACGGCGTCGGCGCCCGCCTGCCACGCCGCCAGGTAGGTGGCCAGCTGGCCGCCGGGGGTGTCGTGGGTGTGCACGTGCACAGGGAGGTCGAAGTTGCTGCGCAGCGCCGACACCAGAGTTGCGGCCGCCGGTGCGCGCAGCAGTCCGGCCATGTCCTTGATGGCCAGCACGTGGGCGCCCGCATCCACGATCTGCTCGGCCAGCTTCAGGTAGTAATCGAGGGTGTAGAGGTTCTCGTTCGGGTTCGACAGGTCGCCGGTGTAGCTCATCGCGACCTCGGCGACGGCGGTGCCCGTCTCGCGGACCGCGTCGATGGCGGGCCGCATCTGGTCGACGTTGTTGAGCGCGTCGAAGATCCGGAAGATGTCCACGCCCGTAGAGGTGGCCTCGCGCACGAACGCGCGGGTGACCGACTCGGGGTAGGGCGTGTAGCCGACGGTGTTGCGACCGCGCAGCAGCATCTGCAGGCAGATGTTCGGCATCGCCTCACGCAGTGCGGCCAGCCGCTCCCACGGGTCCTCGTGCAGGAAGCGCAGCGCGACGTCGTAGGTCGCGCCGCCCCAGGCCTCCACCGACAGCAGCTCGGGCGTCATCCGGGCGACGTGGCCCGCGACGTCGAGCAGGCCGCCGGTGCGCACCCGGGTCGCCAGCAGGGACTGGTGCGCGTCGCGGAAGGTGGTGTCGGTGACACCGAGTGCGTCCTGTGCGCGCAGCGCGGCAGCGAAGCCCTCGGGCCCGAGTTCGACCAGTCGCTGCTTCGAGCCTGCGGGCGGCGGCGTCGTCAGGTCGATCTTGGGCAGCTTGTCCCGCGCGTACACGGTGGTGGGGCGCTCGCCGTGCGGCTTGTTGACGGTCACGTCGGCGAGGTAGGTCAGGATCTTGGTGCCGCGGTCGGCGGACGCCCTCGAGGTGAGCAGCGCCGGGCGCTCCTCGATGAACGAGGTCGTCACGTTGCCTGCGCGGAAGTCGGGGTCGTCGAGGACGGCCTGCAGGAACGGGATGTTCGTGGCCACGCCGCGGATACGGAACTCGGTCACCGCCCGGCGCGCCCTTGCGACGGCCGCGGGCAGGTCCCGGCCGCGACAGGTGAGCTTGACGAGCATCGAGTCGAAGTAGGCGCCGACCTCGGCGCCCAGGTTCGCGCCACCGTCGAGGCGCACGCCCGCACCGCCGGGGGTGCGGTACGCGGTGATCCGACCGGTGTCGGGACGGAACCCGTTGGCCGGGTCCTCGGTGGTGATGCGGAGCTGCAGTGCCGCGCCGCGGAGCTTGATCGAATCCTGGGCGAGCCCCAGATCGGCCAGCGTCTCGCCGGAGGCGATCCGCAGCTGCGCCTGCACCAGGTCCACGTCCGTCACCTCCTCGGTGACGGTGTGCTCGACCTGGATGCGCGGGTTCATCTCGATGAACACGTGGTTGCCGCGGGTGTCGAGGAGGAACTCGACGGTGCCCGCGCAGCTGTAGTTGATCTCCTTGGCGAACGCGACCGCATCAGCGCAGATCCGCGCGCGCAGCTCCTCCGGGAGGTTCGGCGCGGGCGCCAGCTCGATCACCTTCTGGTGCCGTCGCTGCACGCTGCAGTCGCGCTCGAACAGGTGAATCACGTTGCCCTGGCCGTCTGCCAGGATCTGTACCTCGATGTGCCGCGGGTCGACGACGGCCTGCTCGAGGAACACGGTGGCATCGCCGAAGGCGGACTCCGCCTCGCGGGCCGCGGCCTCGATCGATTCACGCAGCTGGGCTCGCTCGGCGACCCGGCGCATGCCGCGGCCACCACCACCGGCGACCGCCTTGACGAACAGCGGGAACTGCATGGACTCGGCGGCGGCGAGCAGCTCGTCCACGTCGGCGGACGGCGCCGAGGACGAGAGCACCGGGAGTCCGGCAGCCTTCGCGGCGGCGATCGCGCGCGCCTTGTTGCCGGTGAGCTCGAGCACCTCGGCGGACGGCCCGACGAAGGTGATGCCCTCGGCGGCACAGGCCGCGGCCAGGTCCGGGTTCTCGGAGAGGAAGCCGTAGCCGGGGTAGATGGCGTCGGCGCCAGCCTTCTTCGCCGCCGCGACGATCTCGGCGATCGACAGGTAGGCCCGGACCGGGTGCCCCTCCTCCCCGATCTGGTAACTCTCGTCGGCCTTCAGACGGTGGACCGAGTTGCGGTCCTCGTACGGAAAGACAGCTACGGTTCCCGCGCCCAGCTCGTAGGAGGCACGGAACGCCCTGATCGCGATTTCCCCGCGATTGGCAACCAAAACTTTAGAGAACATTGCTGAAAATTACCCTTGCTCTCGTACCGCTCGCCGGACGGTGTCCTAGCATCCGGGAAATTCCCGCATACTCGACCCGCTGTAACGATGCAGTACGCTACCGGCCCCCACCTCACAGGACTACGGCACCCGCCGTGAACTGCGGATTCGCCCGATTCGCGACCCCTTACGCAGGGTTCGCCGATGGGCCGAACGGCGGGCGAATGCCCCCACATCGAGCTGGTCGACCGCTCCAGTTCTGCCTCATATACTCGTTGGTGCAATCGGTCCGCCCGGTGTGGTCATGAGGAGCCCCGAAGTCCCCGCCCGGCGTCGAAGCACGTCTCCCCCTCGATGGGGAGAGGTGTGAGAGGGAACCCGGTGAGAATCCGGGACTGTCCCGCAGCGGTATGCAGGAACGACCGCCGTCACCATGCACTGGACTCACGTCTGGGAAGCGACGGCCACTAGGACCGGTGTCGATCACCGGGCGCCTGCGAGTCCGAAGACCTGCCGACTGCGTCGGGCACGCCGTGCCCGACGGTCCACCGCCTCGTGGAATGGGCGAGTAGATCGGATCAGTACTGACTGCTGCCCACATACGGGCGCCACCAGGGCTCGGTTCGTGCTCTCGTCTGCCGGTGGTGGCCACCCACGCTGTCAGCAACTGGAGAACACCGTGACATCCACCTTCACCGCAACCGTGCTGGGCTCCCCGCGCATCGGTCCCCGCCGCGAACTCAAGAAGGCCGTCGAGTCCTACTGGGCAGGCAAGCTCGACGCCTCCGCACTCGACGCCGCCGCGCGGGACCTGCGCGCACTGAGCTGGACCGATCTGCGCGATGCCGGGATCGATTCCGTTCCGGTCAACGTCTTCTCGTATTACGACCAGATGCTCGACACCGCCGCGATGCTCGGCGCGCTGCCGGAACGGGTCGCCGGGGAGTCGACGGCGCTGGACCGATACTTCGCCGCCGCGCGCGGCACCGCCACCGTCACCCCGCTCGAGATGACGAAGTGGTTCGACACCAACTACCACTACCTGGTCCCCGAGATCACCGCCTCGACCCGCTTCGCCCTCGACCCGTCGAAGGTGCTGGGCGAGGTGGCGGAGGCGCAGGCCCTCGGCATCGCCCCCCGGCCGGTGCTGATCGGACCGGTCACCTTCCTGCTGCTGTCGAAGGCGATCGACTCCGAATCATCACTCCTCTCGCGGGTCGGAGAGCTGCTCCCGCTGTATTCCGCGCTGCTCGGGCAGTTGGCCGACGCAGGCGTCGAGTGGGTCCAGATCGACGAGCCCGCGCTGGTCGCCGATCGCACGGAGTCCGAGATCGCGACCGCGGGCGAGGTGTACCGGGCGCTGTCCGCGCTCGGACACCGGCCCGCGATCCTGCTCGCCTCCTACTTCGGCGACCTCGGCGGCGCGCTGCCCGCGCTGGCGAGGACCGGCGTCGAGGGACTGGCGGTCGACCTCGTCGCCGGCAGCGTGGAGACGCTGGCCGGAATCCCCGAACTCGCGAGCAAGCACCTCGTCGCCGGGATCGTCGACGGGCGGAACATCTGGCGCAACGACCTGACCGAATCCCTGGCGACCCTCGAAACGCTGCGCGCGAGCGTGGGTTCGGTCGCGGTCTCCACCTCCTGCTCGCTGCTGCACGTGCCGTATTCGCTCGAGAGCGAGAGCGAACTCGACGATGCGCTGCGGTCATGGCTGGCCTTCGGATCCGAGAAGGTTCGCGAGGTGATCACCCTCGCGACGGGCCTGAGGTCCGGTCGCGACGCAGTCGCCGAGGAACTGGCGCGAGCGGCTGCCGCGAAGGCGACCCGGACCGCCGATCGACGGCTGCACGACTACGCGATCCGGGCGCGACTGACCGGCCTGAAGGCGGCAGGCGACGGACGACGTCCCGCCGCGGAGCGCCGCGAGTTGCAGGCGGCCGTCCTGCCGCTGCCGCAGTTGCCCACCACGACGATCGGCTCGTACCCGCAGACCACCGCGATCCGGGTGGCCAGGGCCGCGCTGCGGAAGGGCGAGATCGACGAGGCCGAGTACCTCCGCCGGATGCGCGGCGAGGTGGCCGATGTCATCGCCCTTCAGGAGCAGCTGGGTCTGGACGTGCTGGTGCACGGCGAGCCCGAGCGCAACGACATGGTGCAGTACTTCGCCGAACAGCTCGACGGGTTCTTCGCCACCGCGAACGGGTGGGTGCAGTCCTACGGGACCCGCTGCGTGCGACCGCCGATCCTGTTCGGCGACGTTCGCCGACCGCGCCCGATGACGGTCGAGTGGACCTCGTACGCGCAGTCGCTGACGGCCAAGCCGGTCAAGGGCATGCTGACCGGACCGGTGACGATCCTGGCGTGGTCGTTCGTCCGCGACGACCAGCCGTTGTCCGAGTCCGCCGACCAGGTGGCGCTCGCGATCCGCGACGAGACCGTCGACCTGGAATCCGCCGGCGCCAAGGTGATCCAGGTGGACGAACCCGCACTGCGTGAGCTGTTGCCGCTGCGGTCGGCGGATCAACCCGCCTACCTGGACTGGTCGGTCGGCGCGTTCCGGCTGGCCACCTCAGGGGTCGTCGACGCGACCTCGGTGCACACCCACCTGTGCTACTCGGAGTTCGGCGAGGTGATCGGGGCGATCGCCGGTCTGGACGCCGACGTCACCTCGATCGAGGCGGCGCGCTCGCACATGGAGGTCCTCGACGATCTCAACGCGGTCGGATTCGATCTCGGTGTCGGTCCCGGCGTCTACGACATCCACTCCCCCAGGGTGCCGTCGGTCGGGGAGATCGCCGACTCGCTGCGGGCCGCGCTGAAGGCCGTGCCCGCGGAGCGGCTGTGGGTCAACCCAGACTGCGGTCTGAAGACCCGTGGCCGGGCCGAGGTCGAGGCGTCCCTGCGCAACCTCGTCGCCGCGACCGAGCTGGTCCGGGCAGAGCTGTAGGCGGTGCTGCACCCGCGCTCGCCCCCGGCGAGCGCGGGTGCAGCTACGCGTGTGGGTACGGCAGGTGGCCGCTGCTGTTCTCGTTGACCAGGACCGACCGCCCCAACTGCGGGAATGCCCGTTGCGCGCATGCGGGGCGGTCGCACACCTTGCATCCCGCTCCGATCGGCACGATCGTCGCGGGGTCGTCGGTCTGGATTCCGCGCGAGTAGACCATCCGATCGGCGTAGGCGATGTCGCAGCCGAGCCCGATCGCGAAATTGCGTTCGGGCGCCAGGTATCCGAGGCCGCCGCTGTGCGTGGTCCTGGCCACCCACAGGTAGGTACGCCCGTCTGGCATCTTCGCCACCTGCGTGTGGATCCGACCGGGGTTGGCGAACGACTCGTGGACCACCCACAACGGGCAACTCCCACCCACCCGGGAGAAGTGAAAGGCGGTGGCGGACTGCCGTTTGGAGATGTTCCCTGCACGGTCGGTGCGGACGAAGAAGAAGGGCACCCCGCGCTGGCGGTGCCGCTGCAGCGTGGACAGCCGGTGACAGATGGTCTCGAAGCCGACCTCGAACTTCAGGCTGAGCAGGTCGATGTCATACCGCAACGATTCGGCCGAGTCCAGGAACTGGCTGTACGGCAGGATCAGCGCGCCTGCGAAGTAGTGCGCCAATCCGATCCGCGCCAGCGCGGCGGATTCGGAACTCAGCGAATCGTCTTCCGCCACTATGGAGTCGATTGCCTCTGCCTGCGTCAGGAAGGCCAGCTGCATCGCGATCTGGAAGGCCCGCTGACCCGCTGTGAGCCGCCGCGCGAGGGTGAGGGTCGACTTTCCCGCGTCGAAGAAGCGCTTGGGCCCCAACTGATCAGGTTCGTCGGTCCGGATCCGGACCGTGACGCCGTGCCGATCCCGCATCAGCCTCGCGAGCTGCAGGTCGAGTGCCCCGATGGTCAGCTCGTTGCGGGTGAACATCTGCTCCGCGGCGTCGTCGAGCCGGGCGATGTGGTTGCGGCGGTCGTAGAAGAAGTCGCGAACCTCCTCGTACGGCATCGGGACGCGCACGGACCCGGCCGGGGTCTCCCCGGAGAGCTGGGCCGAGAACTGGTCCAGCTGATCGGTCGCCGCGTGCAGGCGGCGGTGCAGCGTCACCAGGGTTCGGCCCACCGCGGGCATGCGGGCAACCAACTCGTCCAGCTCCGCGAGCGAGACGTCACCGGACTCGGATGTCTCCGCCAGCGCCTGGTGGACATCGGCGACCAGGCGGGCATCGGAGTCCGCCGCGAAGAACTGGACGTCGAGATCGAACTCGGAGTTGAGCTTGAGGAGCACCGGCACCGTGAGCGGGCGCTGGTCGTTCTCCAACTGGTTGACGTAGCTCGGCGAGAGCCCAAGCGTCTTGGCGAGCGCCAGCTGCGACAGGTGCCGTTCCTCACGGAGCCGCCGCAGCCGGGCTCCGGCGTACATCTTCTTCATCGGTCTCCTCCTCGCTCGCCAGGTGAGAGTACCGCGCGCTGATTCACAAGATTCGCAAGATTGATCCTCACCTCACGCAAAAATAGGCAAGTGCAACGTATTTGATGAGACTCACGCCATGCGTAGCGTGCGAAGGAACAGCAGTACAGGCACCACCACGGAGGATTGATGAAGACACATCTCGTACGCACGCACCGGTCCGCGGAGGAGTTCCCCCAGCACGAGCACCTGGCCTGGAAGATCGCCGAGGTCGCCACCGACGCGGTCGAGGTCCCCGCAGCCACCTCCGAGATGATCGTCAACCGGATCATCGACAACGCGGCCGTCGCGGCCGCCTCGCTCGTGCGGCGGCCCGTCGCGAACGCTCGCGCCCAGGCTCGGTCGCACCCCTATGGCCCCGGGTCGACCGTGTTCGGCGTGGCAGGCACCTACTCCCCCGAGTGGGCCGCGTGGGCCAACGGCGTCGCGGTCCGCGAACTGGACTTCCACGACACCTTCCTGGCCGCCGAGTACTCGCACCCCGGCGACAACATCCCGCCGATCCTCGCGGTCGCCCAGCACGCGGGCCGTAGCGGCGCCGATCTGGTCCGCGGGCTGGCGACGGGCTACGAGATCCAGGTGGACCTGGTGCGCGCGATCTGCCTGCACGAGCACAAGATCGATCACGTCGCGCATCTCGGCCCCTCCGCCGCCGCCGGCATCGGCACCCTGCTGGGCCTGGACACCGAGACCGTGTACCAGGCCGTCGGCCAGGCGCTGCACACCACCACCGCGACGCGTCAGTCCCGCAAGGGCGAGATCTCCAGCTGGAAGGCCTACGCACCGGCGTTCGCCGGCAAGATGGCCGTCGAGGCCGTTGACCGCGCGATGCGCGGCGAGGGCGCACCGTCGCCGATCTGGGAGGGCGAGGACGGCGTCATCGCCTGGCTGCTCGGCGGACCGAAGGCCGAGTACCAGGTTCCGCTGCCCGGTCCTGGCGAGGCCAAGCGCGCGATCCTGGACACCTACACCAAGGAACACTCGGCGGAGTACCAGAGCCAGGCCCCGATCGACCTGGCCCGCCGGATGCGGGACCGCATCGGAGACCTGGACCAGATCGCCTCGATCGTCCTGCACACCAGCCACCACACCCACGTCGTCATCGGCACCGGCTCGAACGATCCGCAGAAGTTCGACCCCACCGCGTCCCGCGAGACCCTCGACCACTCGGTGATGTACATCTTCGCCGTCGCCCTGCAGGACGGCACCTGGCATCACGAGCGCTCGTACGCGCCCGAGCGCGCGCAGCGCCACGACACGATCGAGCTGTGGAAGAAGATCTCCACGGCCGAGGACCAGGAGTGGACCCGCCGCTACCACTCGACCGACCCGGAAGAGAAGGCCTTCGGCGCCCGCGCCGAGGTGACGCTCAAGAGCGGCGAGGTGATCGTCGACGAGCTCGCGATCGCGGACGCACATCCGTTGGGCGCACGACCGTTCGCGCGGGACCAGTACATCGCCAAGTTCCGCACGCTCGCGGAGGGCGTCGTCTCCCCGGCCGAGCAGGACCGCTTCCTGGACGCCGCGCAGCGCACCCCCGAACTGAGGTCCGGCGAGCTGAACCAGCTCACCTTCACCGTCACCGAGGACGTGCTCGACCGCGCACCGACGTCGCCGAAGGGGCTGTTCTGATGTCGGGCCTGATCGCAGCCGCGACCTCCGCCTCCGACAAGCGGATCGCGTTTCGGCGAGGGCTCACGTCGGGGTCGATTCAGCGCCTGCCCGGGGCGTTCAATCCCCTTGTCGCCAAGCTGGTCCAGGAGATCGGCTTCGAGGGCGTCTACGTATCCGGTGCCGTCGTCTCCGCCGACCTCGCGCTGCCCGACATCGGACTGACCACCCTGACCGAGGTGGCCGAGCGCGGCAGGCAGATCGCCCGCGTCACCGACCTGCCCGTGCTGATCGACGCGGACACCGGATTCGGCGAACCGATGAGCGCGGCCCGCACGGTCACCCTGCTCGAGGACGCCGGGATCGCGGGCTGCCACCTCGAGGACCAGGTGAACCCGAAGCGGTGCGGACACCTCGACGGCAAGGCCGTGGTGCCGACCTCCGAGATGGTGCGGCGCCTGCGCGCGGCGGTCTCGGCCCGCCGGGACCCGACCTTCGTGATCTGCGCCCGCACCGACGCCGCGGGCATCAACGGGATCGATGACGCGATCGAGCGGGCCAAGGCCTACGCCGAGGCAGGCGCCGACCTGATCTTCACCGAGGCCCTGCACACCGAGGCCGAGTTCGAGAAGTTCCGCGCGGCCGTCGAGATCCCGCTGCTGGCGAACATGACCGAGTTCGGCAAGTCCGAACTCATCTCGGCGAAGACGCTCGAGGACATCGGCTTCAACGCGGTGATCTACCCGGTCACCACGCTGCGACTGGCGATGTTCGCGGCCGAGCAGGGTCTCCGTGAGATCCACGCCGAGGGAACCCAGTCCGGGCTGCTCGACAAGATGCAGCACCGCAGCCGGCTCTACGAACTGCTCGAGTACGAGCGCTACAACGAATTCGACAGCGGCATCTTCAACTTCCGTATCGAGGAGAGTGGCTCATGACCGAGGCGATTCCGACGATCTACAAGGGCCTCGCGGGCGTCGTCGTCGACACCACCGCGATCTCCAAGGTGGTCCCCGAGACCAACTCGCTGACCTATCGCGGGTACGCGGTGCAGGATCTCGCGGCGCACTGCAGCTTCGAGGAGGTCGCGTACCTGCTCTGGCACGGAGAACTCCCCACGCCCGCGCAGTTGGAGCTGATGTGCCAGCGCGAACGTGCGGCTCGCCGGGCCGACCGCTCGCTGCTGTCGCTGCTGGCGAAGATGCCCGACAACTGTCACCCCATGGATGTCGTGCGCACCGCGATCAGCTACCTCGGCGCGGAAGACCCTGCGGAGGAGGACAACTCACCCGAGGAGAACCTCGCGAAGGCACTGCGGATGACGGCGGTGCTCCCGACGATCGTCGCGGCCGACTTCCGGCGCAGACGCGGTCTCGATCCGATCGCGCCGCACTCGCACCGGGGATTCGCGGAGAACTTCCTCAACATGTGCTTCGGCACGGTCCCCGACCCGGTGATCGTGCGGGCCTTCGAGGTGTCGCTGATCCTGTACGCGGAGCACAGCTTCAACGCCTCGACCTTCGCGGCACGGGTCGTCACCTCGACACTCTCGGACATCTACAGCGCGGTGACCGCCGCGATCGGCGCGCTCAAGGGCCCGCTGCACGGCGGCGCGAACGAGGCCGTCATGCACGACATGCTCGAGATCGCGACCCCCGACCGTGCCGAGGACTGGATGCTCGCCAAGCTCGCCGCCAAGGAGAAGGTGATGGGCTTCGGCCACCGGGTCTACAAGAACGGCGATTCGCGGGTGCCGACGATGAAGGCCGCGCTGACCGATGTCGCCGAGCACACCGGCGGCGAGAACTGGCTGCGGATCTACGAGATCCTCGAGAAGACGATGGTGAGCGCGACGGGCATCAAGCCGAACCTCGACTTCCCGACCGGCCCCGCGTACTACCTGATGGGTTTCGACGTCGAGATGTTCACCCCGATCTTCGTGATGAGCCGCATCACCGGGTGGACCGCACACATCATCGAGCAGGGCGGCTCCAACGCGCTGATCCGTCCGCTGAGCCAGTACTCGGGGGTGCCGCAGCGCACGGTTGTCGCCTGAGGCCGGGTCAGCAGGCGCGCAGGACACCGCGCAACGCCTCGGCGGACGCCCTGTCGATGGGCAGCCCGTACTGCCGCAGTACCGAGGTGTAGTGATGCGCGTAGTCGCAGCGGAAGGCCTCGTTCGGCGGCATCCAGCTGGCGGGGGTGTGCGAGGCCTTGGCGAAGTTGGCCTCCCCCGCCACCGCGACGAGGTTCGCGGGGTCGTTCGCGAACCTCGCCCGCAACTCCGGGGTCCAGGTGCTCGCACCCATGTCCCATGCGAGCGCCAGCGAGACGATGTGGTCGATCTGGACCGCGTTGCTGGTGTCCTCCCCGTGCTGGAAGGCGATCGCGGCGCCGCTGTACGGGTCGTGCAGGGTCCCACTCCGCACCGCCCACGGGCAGCGCCAGATGTCGAAGTTCGCCCTGTCCACCAGGTCCCGCTCGAGGATGTCGTTGCGGGTATCGCAGCCGTTGCGGCCCAGCGGGGCATCGGTGTCGTCGGTCCACGCGGGGCCGAAGTCGTCGCGGTCGTAGCCGGGCACCTTGGTGCGCTTGGCCACGACCGCGACGCCCGCCAACGGATCGGGCGCCGGATCGCCTGCGGGTGCGCTGCTCACCGCACCGGGTCCGGCCTCGACCGGGTCGGTGTCCGTGCCGCGGGACTGCAGCAATCCCACCGCGACCAGGATCGCGACGGCGAGCACCACCACAAGCCCGAGTCGGCCGCGAAACCCCAGACGCCGCATGGTCACAAAGTATGCCGCCTAGGACTTCTCCAGGAACTCGATCCGGTCGGCATCGATCGCGGCGGTCACCATCGAGGCCAGGCCCGGATGGCGGGCCAGGTCCGGATCGGCGTCGATCACCGCGCGCGAGAACTCGCGTGCGGCGACGATCACGTCCTCGTGGTCGAGCAGCGAGAGCAGCCGGAGGGTGGTGGTGCTGCCGGACTGCGCGGCACCGAGCACGTCACCCTCACGTCGCTGGGCGAGGTCGAGTTGGGCGAGCTCGAAGCCGTCGTTCGTGCCCGCCACCGCGGTCAGTCGTTCGAACGGCGGGGAGCCCGGCTTCGTGTCCGTGATGAGCAGGCAAAGCCCCTGGTGGGCACCGCGACCGACCCGGCCGCGGAGCTGGTGGAGCTGGCTCACACCGAACCGGTCCGCGTCCTTGAGGACCATCACGGTCGCGTTCGGCACGTCGACTCCGACCTCGACGACGGTGGTGCACACCAGCACGTCGATCAGTCCCGCGGTGAAATCGCGCATCACCGCATCCTTCTCGTCCGCGGGCAGCCGGCCGTGCAACAGACCGACCCGCAGATCGGACAGCGGGCCGAACCGCAGCTCCTCGAACAACGCCAACGCCGCCGTCGTCGGCTGCTCCTTCGCGTCCGGGGCGTCGTCACCCTCCCCGATTCGCGAGCACACCACGTAGGCCTGCCTGCCATCGGCGACCTCCTCGCGGATCCGTTCCCAGGCGCGGTCCACCCAGGCCGGCTGGGTCAGGGCAGGCACGACCTTGCTGACGATGGGCGACCGCCCACCGGGCAGCTGCCGCAGCGTCGAGGTCTCCAGGTCGCCGAGCACGGTCATCGCGATGGTCCGGGGAATGGGCGTCGCCGTCATCACCAGTAGGTGCGGGCTGAGTCCCTCGCGCGCCCGGCCACGCAACTCGTCGCGCTGCTCGACGCCGAACCGATGCTGCTCGTCGACAACCACCATGCCGAGGTTGAAGAACTCGACGCCGTCCTGGATGAGGGCGTGGGTGCCGATCACGATCCCGGCATCGCCCGTCACCGCCTCCAGCAACGCGGCGCGGCGGGCCGCGACCGACATCGACCCGGTCAGCAGGGTCACTCTGGTGGCCAGCTCGTCGGCTCCGAGTTCGCCTGCCATGGAGAGGTTTCCGAGCATCTGCCGCAGCGACCGGGCGTGTTGCGCGGCGAGCACCTCGGTCGGCGCCAGCAGAGCACACTGGAAGCCGGCGTCGATCACCTGCAGCATGGCGCGCAGCGCGACGACTGTCTTCCCCGAGCCGACCTCACCCTGCAGCAACCGGTTCATCGGGTGTGCCCTGCCGAGGTCGGCGGAGATCTCCTCGGCGACCGCGTGCTGCCCCTCGGTCAGGGTGAAGGGCAGCCGGGTCTCGAACGCGGCGGCGACACCGTCGGGTTTCGGCGGGCAGGCGGGGGCCACCCGTCCCGCCACCTCGTGGCTGCGCTGGGCCAGCACCAACTGCAGGGCCACCGCCTCGTCGAACCGGAGGCGCTCGCGAGCGAGATCCACCTCGTCCTTCGTCTCCGGCAGGTGCACCGATCGCAGCGCCTCGTCGAGACCGATCAGACCGTGCTCGCGCCGAATCTCCTCGGGCAGCGGGTCCTGCACCTCGTCGAGCTGGTCGAGCACCTGGCGGATGCACCGCAGCAACGTCCAGCTCTCGACCTCGCGGGTCGCCGGATACAGCGGGATGAGGTTCCGTTCGAAGATCGACATGTCGACTCCTGCGCCAGGATCCTGCGCGCTGCGCGCCATCCCGGCCAGGGCACCACCGCCGCGCACCTTGCCCGCGGCCACCACCGAACCGTCGTCCTCGTCGCGGCTGGGCAGGATGAGGTAGCTGGGATGCGTGAGCCCCAGTTTCCCCCTGAAGTACTTCACGTTCCCCGAGAACATAGCGCGCACACCGGGTTTGATGGAATGTGCCACCTTCTGCGGGTTGAAGAAGGTGGCATCGACGCTCTGCTTGTCGGACGTCAGCACCACCTTGAGCATCTTCCCGCTGCGCGACTTCATCGAGATGATCGCGGCAGAGGTCACCGTCGCCAGGATCGTCAGGTGCGTGCCCTCGGGCGGCTCCTTCTCGCCGAGCTCGGCGCCCTGTGTCGCGTACCGGTGCGGGTAGTGCCGCAGCAGGTCCTGCACGGTCTCGATCCCGAACGCCTCCGCGAGCGGCTCCGCGACCTTGCGGCCGAGCAGGTGATCGATCCGATCGGTCAGAGTTGCCATCACACCGCTCTATTCGACGCCGAGCTGCAGCAGATCCCCGGACTGCCCGCCCTCGTAGACCAACACCTCGACGCCCGGGTGGCGCGCCGCGACATGCTCCGAGAGGAGGTCGGCGAAGCCCGCGGGAATCTCGGCCCCCAACAACAACGTCAACAGTTCGCCGCCGACCCCGAGAACCTGGTCGATCAGGCGCCTGCCCGCCTCGGCCGGGTCGGGCGCGATCACCACGACCTCGCGGCCGATCAACCCGAGCCCGTCGCCTGCCTCGCAGGTACCCATCAGGGTGAGCGCCCGCTCCGTCGCCACCCGCAACGATCCCCAGCGCGTCGTCGCGGCCGCCTCGGACATCGCGAACACGTCGTCGACGGCGGCCCGGCCCGGATCGTGCACGGCGAGGGCGGCGAGCCCCTGCACCATCGACGTGCAGGGCAGCAGCAGCACCTCGTGGCTCTCGTCGCGGGCGGCGACACCGATCGTCACCAGCTCCGGCGCCGAGAGCGCGCCGTTCGGGAGCACCAGCACCTCACCGCAATCGAGCGCACGAATCGCGTCGAGCAGTTGATCGGGGGTGACCGGTTCGTCACAGCGGAGGACCGTGGCGCCCTCCCCCGCGAAGAGGTCGGCGGCGCCGTCGCCTGCGACGATCGCGAGAACCCCGCGGTCGGTCCCGCCTGCACGCCTGCTCACCCTCCCGGCCCGCTTCTCGTCGAGGGCAAAGCAGGAGATCCGGATGTCGTGGGTGCGACCCGCGGCGAGTCCGGCCTCGATCGCAGGGCCGGGGTCCGAGCAGTGCACGTGCACCGACCAGGAGCCCTCGCCGTCACCGACGATGATCACCGAGTCGCCCAGCTCGCCGAGCCGGGACCGCAAGGTGTCCACCCGTCGCGAGTCGGATCCGGAGAGCAGGTACATCACCTCGTAGTCCTGGTCGCCCGGCTGGTCCGCGCAGGCGGACGGCGGTGCGACCACGCCAGGGGTGGCGAGCGTGACCGGCGCGACCACGATGTCCTGGCGCTCGGGTGTCGCCCCCGTGACGACGCCGACGAGGGCGTCGAGGATGACCAGCAGCCCGAGCCCGCCCGCGTCGACCACGCCTGCCGCGCCGAGAACGGAGAGCTGAGAGGGGGTCCGCGCGAGCGCCTCTGCGGCGGCGTCGGCGGCCTCCGAGGCCACCACCGACAGCGCCGCGTCGTGCGGGCATCCGTCCGCCGCCGCGGCGGCGTGCCGGAGCACCGTCACGATCGTTCCCTCGACCGGAATGCTGATCGCCTCGGTCGCCAGCACGGCGGCCTCGTTCAGCGCACCACGCAGCAGTCGGGCGTCCAGCGGCTCGTCGCCTGCGACCTCGGCGATCCCCCGGAGCACCTGGGACAGGATCACGCCGGAGTTACCGCGGGCTCCCGCGACCGCACCTCTGGCAAGGGCCGCGGCTACCGCACCCACCGAGGCGGCCGGGCCGACGACCTCGGCACCGTCTGCGGCCGCGCGCATGGTGAAAAGGAGATTCGTGCCGGTGTCCGAGTCCGGAACCGGGAAGACATTGAGGTTGTTGATCTCCTCGCAGCGGGCGACAAGGCCGTCCACGCACCGCCGCGACCAACGCAGCAACGCCTCGCCGTCCACGCTGTCCAGGGCAATGAGCAACTCGACTCTTCCTCTCTGCCCTAGTGGGAACTGCTCGGCTCGGCCAGACTATCCTTCTCCACAGACGGTCCGCCCGGCTCCACGTGCGGGACAGGCCGGTTTGGTCAATCAACACGGATACGGTTACTCTTGCAGGGTTGCCTCGCAAGGGTCACTTCGGTGTCTCGTGTTCGTAGGCCAGCACCAAAGAAGATATCCGTACATCAATTCAAGGAGTTCGCGACTATGGCTGCCGTCTGCGACGTATGCGCCAAGGGGCCCGGCTTCGGTAAGTCGGTCTCGCACTCGCACCGGCGTACCAACCGTCGTTGGAACCCGAACATTCAGACTGTCCGGGCCCAGGTTGGTCCCGGTACCCGTCAGAAGCTCAACGTGTGCACCTCCTGCCTCAAGGCAGGCAAGGTCGTCCGCGGCTGACGCGTTCCACGCTTAACGACTGTGCCCCGACACCTCAGGTG
>NZ_JBSGTR010000028.1:0-58707 GCF_053607505.1 Rhodococcus sp. NPDC055112 | reverse complement strand
GTTTTTAATGCGTCGGGGTCCCCCGTGATCTACCCGCCCTCAGTCGTCGGCTGCGTCAGATGTTTCTAGGTGCCCGCCCTCAACCTTGATCCACGGCATCGGCGCGGCAGGCGATCCACCCGCCGCCGGCCCGAACCGACAGCGGCTACTGGACGACGATGGTGCCGCGCCCCTGGACATGCGGGAAGTTCGTGTCGATCTGGACTTCGATCCGCCCGACCCCGGTGTCCGCGGTCATCGGCACCCACGGGCCGTCCGTCGGCGACAGCGGTGTGTCGTCGCCGAGCGGCACCGGCGGCCCCGGGAAGACTCCACTCGCTCCGGTGTCCAGGTTCTTCCAGCGCAGGGTGGCCTCGACGCCGCAGTACACCCCCTGGAACGGGTCCGGCACGAAGGTGAACTCCGGTCGCACCCAGATCGTCGGGTTCTGCCCGAAGAAGAGGGCGTTCGGGTCGTAGTGCGCGTCCACGGTCCCGACACACCCGAGGGCCCCGCCACCGAGTGTGTAGGTCGGCGAGATCCCCACCGGGTCCGACGACGACCCGGTCGACGCCGCCGCGGTCCCCCCTGTCAGCGACGCCGCCACCGCGACCGACACCACAACTGCCCGAGTAATTCTCATCGTCCCTGCCCCCCCAGCCGACGCTACGGCGTCATCTCGTAGGCACCATCGTAGGCCCGCACCTGTTCCCACACCCGACCGAACCGGTCCTCGTCCACCACGGGCTTGCGGACCGCGCCGAGCGCCCACTCCTGCTGCGCGAGCGTCGACGACGGCTTCCCGTGCAGGGCAATGGCATACCCGGAGAAGTCGCGGATCTGGAAGTCGAAGATCTGATCGACCAGGTCCCGGTCGAGCCCGGTGATCTCGGCCTGCTCGAGGACCAGCTGCCCGTACACGACGAGCGAGAACAGATGCCCGACGTTGAGCAGGAAATCCAGGTCCTTCTGCTGCGCCGCATCGGGAGCCGCGGTGGTGAGCAGCTTCTTGAGCTCCAGCGCCTGCTCGTAGAACCGCACAACGTTCGGGATGTCCGCGAACCGCTCGTAGACCTTCGTCCAATCGTGGAACTGCACCTTGGCCGCGCCGCGGGTGGGACCCTGGTTCCAGAAGAACTCGTCGTCGGCCGCGTCCAGGCGGGTTCCGATCTCGGGGAAGCTCGCCGGGTTGAACATGTAGTTCGGCATGAACTTGAGGATCAGCCCGACGTTGACGTGGACCGTGCCCTCCAGCTTGGGCAGGCAGCCGATGACCTCGACGGCCTCACGGAAGTAGGTGTTCTTCTCGTACCCCTTGGCCGCGACCACGTCGTGCAGCAGCGCGATCACGCGCTCGCCATCGGAGGTGACCTTCGCCTTGGTCATCGGGTTGAACAACAGGTAGCGGCGGTCCTCGAGGCTCGCGCTGCGGAAGTAGTCGACGGCCCTTGCGCTGAACTGCTTCATCGCGACCATCCGGGCGTAGGCGTCGACGAACGCCGCGCGCACGTGGGTGAAGTCGGTGACCGGGTTGCCGTAGAGGATCCGGTTCTGCGCGTGGGTGATCGCCTCGTAGAAGGCGTGCTCGGTGATGCCGATCGAGCCGGTGCACAGGTTGAACTTGCCGACGTTGACGGTGTTGAGCGCCGCCTCGAACGCCTGGACGCCCGTGTGCAGGATGTCCTCCTCGCGCACCGGGTAGTCCTCGAGCCGGAAGGTGCTCACGTACATCTGGCCGTGAATGACGTTGTCGATGAGCTTGTAGTTCGGATGCTGGCTGTCCGCGACGAAGAAGACGTATCCGTCAGATCCCTCGACGTCGGTCCGGCGACCGAACACCGACACCATGCCCGCGACATTGCCGTTGCCGATGTAGTACTTCTCGCCCGTCGCCAGGAAGGCGACGCCGTCGTCGCCGGGCTTCGGAGTGAGCAGCATGTCGGTGGAGTACACATCGGCGCCGTGCTCGCGCTCCGAGAGACCGAACGCCATCACGCCGCCGTCGGCCAGTTCGCGGGCGGCCCGCTGCTTCGCGGCGGTGTTCTCGCTCATCCAGATCGGTCCGAGGCCGAGGATCGTGACCTGCCAGGCGTACCAGTAGGCCAGACCGTAGAACCCGAAGATCTCACTGAGGGCGGCGTTGCGGGCCGCGTCCCAGCGCCGGTTCGGGTCGCCGTCACCGAACTCGGCCGGGGTCTGGAAGGTGGCGAAGAGCTTCTCGCTCTTCACGAACTCCAGGAAGTCCGACACCCAGGTGGCATCCAGGTCGTCCTGGAGCAGCTGCTTCTTGCCACGGTTCTCGAACCAGTCGACGGTCGCGCGCAGCAGCCGCCGGGTTTCCTCGTCGAACTCGGCGAAGTCGCTGGTGGTCGGGTTGAAAAGGTGTCCGTTCGCGGACATGGGCGTGCCCCTCTCTCGCAGATCAGCTCGCATCTGACATGAACCTACCAGCGAGTAGCAAATCCTCTCTCTTGTGGCGCGGGTCACTCCGATGCTACGTTCTGACACAGCGCGACAATTTTGTTTCATTGTCCAATCCGACAGGAACCCCCGATGCCGCTCGACTTCGATTCCGCCATCCGCGAGGCCGTCCCCATGCCGGTGGACGATGAGATCACCTCGAACTCACCGCGACTGGGCCCCGATTCCCTGATCTGGAAGTACTACGGCGACGTGCGCGGACTGCTGGGCTTCCAGCGACTCGCCGGGACCGAGAACTGCATCGAACAACTCGGCAAGGCGGTCGAGGACCATTCGGTGATCTTCTCGGACACCCTCGGCCGGGCCAGGCGCAGCGGACCCCCGATCATGAAGACCGTCTACAGCGAGGACCCGCACCACTGGGGCCGCACCGTCCGCGACTTCCACAAGCCGATCAAGGGCACCGTCGCCGACGGTTCGCGCTACCACGCGCTCAACCCCGAACTCTTCTACTGGGCGCACGCCACCTTCGTCGACCAGGTCCTCTACGTGACCGACACCTTCATCCGGCGCCTGTCCCACGAGGAGAAGGTCCAGATCTTCGAGGAGGGCAAGACCTGGTACGGCCTCTACGGGGTGAGTGATCGGAGTCAGCCGCAGACCTACGAGGAATTCCTCGAGTACTGGGAGCAGATGCTCGACCGGTTCGTACCGACCCGGACCATCGGGTACGCCACCGGGTACATCAGGAAGGGCGTGCCAGGGCCGCGACGAATCCCGGCGCCGGTGTGGCGGGTGCTGTCGGCGCCCCTGAACGGCTTCATCCGCACCGTCGTTGTCGGCACGCTGCCGCCGCAGATGCGCGAGGTCTGCAACCTCGATTGGGATAACAAGAAGGAGAAGCGGTTCCAGCGATTCGCTGCCTTCTCCCGCCGTATCAACCCCCTCGTCAACCGGTTGCCGCTGCGCGCGCTGTACCTGTCCTGGGCCTACGACGCATGGCGCCGGGTCGGCGTCGATCCCCGACCCCTGATGAACGCCCCCCTCGCCCCCACCGCCCGCTAGGAGTCAACCGTGCGCACCAGAGTGTTGGCAGCTCCCCCGGCCGGCAGCGGCCTCCGACCCATCTACGGCACCGGCGACCCCGGCGTGATCGAACTCCTCCGCTTCTTCCGCAATCCGATCGAGCTTGTGGCCCAGCGCCGCGCGGCCTTCGGCGACATCACCTACATCAAGGCGTTCGGCCTCGAATTCGCCATCCCGCTCACCGCCGACGGCACCGAGTCGGTGGCCATGAACCGGCAGAAGGCGCTGGCCGCCGAACCCGCATGGGGTTTTCTCATCGGACCGTTCTTCCGCCGCGGCATCCTCTTGATGGACTTCGAGGAGCACCGCCACCACCGGCTGATCCTGCAGCAGGCCTTCAACAACAAGCGGCTGCGCGGGTACCTGGACGAGATGCAGCCGATGCTGCGCAAGGGCGTCGAGCGACTCCCGACCGGCGAGAACGTTCTCGTCCTGGACGAACTCAAGGCGCTCACCCTCGACCTGGCCCTCGAGATCTTCCTCGGGATGGACCTGCCGCGCGCCGAGGCCGACCGCATCAACAAGGCCTTCATCGACTGTGTGAACGCCGGGATGTCGATCATCCGCAAGGACATTCCGGGGACCAAGTGGGCGAGGGGCCTGGCCGGGCGACGCGTGCTCGAGGAGTTCTTCCGTCGACACCTGCCCGCCAAGCGCGCGTCCGACGAGACCCCCGATCTGTTCTCGGTGCTCTGCCATGCGCGGTCGGAGGAGGGCCACACCTTCACCGACGAGGACGTCGTCAACCACATGATCTTCGTGCTGATGGCCGCGCACGACACCTCGACGATCACCCTCACCACCATGGCCTACTACCTGGCCAAACATCCCGAGTGGCAGGACAGGGCGCGGGCACAGTCCCGCTCGCTGTCCCGCGAGATCGACTACGACAACCTCGACGAGTTCACGGTGCTCGACGCCGTGATGAAGGAGTCGCTGCGACTGAACTCCCCGGTGCCGGGACTGGCTCGACGGGCGTTGGAGGACACCGAGATCAACGGGCACTTCGTCCCGAAGGGCACCTACGTGAGCGCGGTGGGAATGGTCAACCACCACAACCCGGACCTGTGGACGCATCCAGAGCGCTTCGACCCGGACCGCTTCTCCCCCGAGCGCGCCGAGGACAAGTCACATCGGTACGCCTGGATGCCGTTCGGTGGCGGCGTGCACAAGTGCATCGGCCTCTACTTCGCCCAGATGGAGATCAAGACGATCATGCACAACCTGCTCCTCGAGTACGAGTGGTCGGTACCCGCCGACTACACCTGGAAACTCGACAATTCCACGCTGCCGGTCCCGAAGGACCACCTGCCCGTCACGCTGCGGGCGCTGTGACCGCGGATATGCTGGCACGCGATGAACACGCGCCCCGCCCCCGTCGCGCCGACCGCTCCCCCTGCGGAGCAGGCGATGCTCGACGCCGCCCGGGACGAGTTCGAGCGCTACGGGATCCGTCGAACCAACATGGACGACGTGGCCAAGCGCGCCGGGATCAGCCGCAGCACCCTCTACCGGAAGTTCCCGAACAAGGATGCGCTGGTCGAGGTGTTGGTGTTGCGCGAGGCGGGACTGTTCTTCGACCAGCTCGACGCCCTGGCCCGGGACCTGGATCCGCCGCGGGCGCTGGTCGAGTGCTTTGCGCGGGGCATCGCTCTGACGCAGGAGATTCCGCTGCTCGGCCGGATTCTGGAGAGCGAGCCGGAGATGCTGGTCGAGGTGACCACGCGGACCGAGGGCGCACCGATCGCGGTGGCGGCCGCCCGGGTTGCCGCCGCGCTGCGTCACAGCGGGGCGACCATGCCCGAGGACGACCTGCTCTCGGTCTCCGAGATCCTCATCCGCATCTCGATGTCGCTGCTGCTGCACCCGCACGGCCGCCTCGACACCACCGATCCCGACGCGGTGCGTCACTACGCCGAGAGGTACCTCGTCCGACTGGTGTGGTGACACCGTGACGGCGTCGGTCGAGGCGCTGCTGCGCCAGCTGCCACCCTCCGCCGAGTTCGGCTCGGCCACCGCCCCTTTCACCGGCGAGCCCCTCCCCGAGATCCCCCAGACCGGCAACGAGTCGGTGGCCACGGCGGCGATCGCCTGCCGCGCCGCGCAGCCCGCGTGGGCGGCCCTGCCGGTGCGCGATCGGCAGCGGGTGCTGGCCCGATTCGCGCGGCTGTTGGTCGAGGACCACGACCGGCTGTGCGACCTCATGCAGTGGGAGACGGGCAAGGCCCGCGTGCACGCCGCCGTCGAGGTACAGGGCGTGGTCTCCGTGGCCCGTCACTACGCCGCCCGTGGCGGCGCCTACCTGGGCGAACGGCGCGCACTCGGCGCGGTGCCCGGCCTCGTCTCGGCCCGCGTAGGGTACCGCCCGAAGGGGCTCGTCGGGGTGATCGCGCCGTGGAACTACCCGCTGTTCCTTGCCGTCGGCGACGTGGTCCCGGCATTGCTGGCCGGGAACGCGGTCCTCAGCAAGGCCGACTCGCAGGCCCCGCTCACCCTGCTGCACGCGCGGCACCTGGCGGTGCGGGCAGGGGTGCCCGACGCCGTGTGGCAGGTGGTCGCCGGGCCGGGGAGCCGGCTCGGGCCCGCCCTGATCGACGCGGTGGACCACCTGAGCTTCACCGGCTCGACCGCGACGGGCCGCGAGATCGCGCGGCGCTGCGCCGACCGCCTGATCGGGGCCTCGCTCGAGCTCGGCGGCAAGAACCCGATGATCGTCTGCGCGGACGCCGACCTGCGGGCCGCCGCCCGCGGCGCCGTGCAGGCCGCCTTCTCCAATGCCGGGCAGATGTGCATCGGCATCGAGCGAATCTACGTCCACGAGAAGGTGTTCGACAGGTTCCGCGACGAACTCGTCCGCCGCACCGCGAGACTGCGGCTCGGCGCCGGATACGGCTACGACGTGGACATGGGTTCGCTCACCTCGCGACGGCAACTGGACCTCACCACGCGCCATGTGGCCGACGCCCTCGCCAAGGGTGCGAGCGTCGCGACCGGCGGCAGGCCCCGTCCCGACCTCGGTCCGTTCTTCCACGAGCCGACCGTGCTGACCGGCGTCACCGCCGAGATGGCCGTGTACGCCGAGGAGACCTTCGGCCCTGTGGTCTCCCTCTACCGGGTGGACTCCGAGGCGGAGGCCGTCCGCCTCGCGAACGAGGGCGAGTACGGCCTGAGCGCCAGCGTGTGGACCAGGGACCTGCGGTGTGGCCGTCGGATCGCGGCCCAGGTGGTCGCGGGCGCGGTGAACGTCAACGACGGCTACCTTTCCGCGATCGCCTCGCTCGGCGCGCCCATGGGCGGGATGCGCACCAGCGGCACCGGGCGGCGGCACGGCCGCGAGGGCATCGTCCGCTACACCGAACCGCAGACGGTCACCACCCAACGCGTCGCAACGGCGTACCCCGACCGATTCCGCGGGCCACTGCTCCGCGCGATGAACGCGGGCACCCGTGCGTTGCTCGCGATACGACACCAATCATGAGGAGAACGATGCGAATCCTCGACGAGGCGCTCGCCGCAGGCACGCTCTGGCGGGCAGGGGCGGTGCCGCGCAACCCACGATCCCTGGCCTCAGGCGCCCGCGCGGTCGCCCGGCTCGGGCCGTTCGGCGGTCTGCCCGCCTTCGGGGCGGCGGCCTTCCCGGACCGCGTCGCCCTGGTGGACGACCGGGGCCAGCTGACGTTCGCCGAGTTCGCGCGGCGAACCCACCGGCTGGCACGCGCGCTCACATCCCGGCTGGCCTCGCCCCAGCCGGGGGTCGGCATCCTGTGCCGAAACCACGCCGATGCCGTCGTCACCCTCTGCGCTGCGTCGGCCGCGGGTGCCCGGGTGGTGCTGCTCAGTCCCGATTTCGGCCCGCGCCAGGTGGCCCAGGTGGCCGCCCGCGAGCGGCTCGATGTGCTCGTCTACGACGAGGAATTCGCCACCGCGGCATCGGGTTTCGACGGTCCCCGGTGGTGCGCCTGGACCGAGGACGCCCGGTCGGAGAGCTCACTGGCCGCCATGATGACCGGCGAGTCCGCCGCGCTTCCCGCCCGGCCGGCTCGATCCCCGGCGTTGGTCGTGCTCACCAGCGGCACCAGCGGGCTACCCAAGGGCGCCCCGCGGTCGCAGGCGCCGTCGCTGCTGGTCCCCGCGGGGCTGCTCGCGAAGATCCCGCTGCGCGGCGGCGAGCGCGTGCTGCTCTCGGCACCGGTCTTCCACGGCTGGGGCCTGATCGTCGCGACCCTCACCCTCACCCTCGGCTCGACGCTGGTGCTGCATCGACGGTTCGACGCCGGGCGGGTACTGGCGGACCTGCAGCGGCAGCGCTGCTCCACCCTGGTGGCGGTCCCGACCATGCTGCGCCGGCTGGTGGCGCTCGGCGACGCGATTCCCGCGGCCGACCTGTCCGCGCTGCGGATCGTCGCGAGCGGCGGCGCCCGGCTCGACGGCGCCCTGGTCGCCCAGGTCACCGCGGCGCTCGGCCCGGTGCTGCACAATCTCTACGGTTCCACCGAGGCCTCGTACATCAGCATCGCGACACCGGAGGACCTGGCCGCGGCGCCGGACTGCGCGGGAATCCCGCCGCGTGGCACCGTCGTCCGCATCGCCGACGACGACGGCCGGTGCGCAGGGGTCGGTGCAGAGGGCCGGATCCTCGTGCGCACGCCGGGCCAGATCGATACGTACACCGACGGCACCAGCAAGAGCGATCCCGACGGGTTCCTCGACACCGGCGACCGCGGCCACCTCGACTCCGCCGGGCGCCTGTACGTCGCGGGCCGCTCCGACGCCATGATCGTCTCCGGCGGCGAGAACGTCTTCCCGGAGGAGGTCGAGATGGCGTTGCTCGCGCACCCGGAGCTGGCGGACGCCGCCGTCACCCCGGTCCCGGATGCCGAGTTCGGGCACCGGCTGCGTGCGTACCTCGTCCGCGCCGACTCCCCCGCGGGTCTCGACGCGCTCGACGAGCAGGCGGTCCGCCGGTACCTGGCCACGGAACTACCGAGATCGCGGATGCCGCGCGAGATCGTGTTCGTCGCTCGCCTCTCGCGGGGCTCGACGGGCAAGCTCACCCGCCACACACTCGACGAACTGCAGAAGGAGCACGGATGAGGGGCATCGATCTGACCGGCCGGGTGGTGGTCGTCACCGGCGGTGCCCGCGGCATCGGCCGCTCGACCGCGGCCGCGCTGCGCGCCGCGGGCGCCCGGGTCGCGATCGGCGACATCGACGAGGCGGAGGTGGTCCACACGGCCGGGCAACTCGGCGTGCTCGGCGCCGTGCTGGACGTCACCGACCCGGCATCGGTGACATCGTTTCTCGCCCAGGTGGAATCGACCCTCGGCCGGCCGTGGGGTTGGGTGAACAACGCAGGCATCATGCCGCTCGGCGCGCTCCTCGAGCAGGACGACGCCATCGTGGACGCGACGGTGGACGTCAACCTGCGCGGCGTCCTGCACGGCACCCGCGCCGCCGGACGGGCGATGGCACCGGCAGGCGGCGGCCGGATCGTCAACATCGCCTCGATCGCAGGCTGCATCCCGGTCCCCGGCATGGCCGTCTACAACGCGACCAAGGCCGCGGTGCTCTGCTTCGGCGACGCCGCCGACGCCGAACTGTCCGCCGCCGGGGTGCGGGTGTCCACGGTTCTGCCGTCGTTCACGAACACCGCGCTGCTGGACGGCACCCACCCCGGCCGACTGCTCGCCCCGATCTCGCCGGAGACGGTGGCCGACGCGGTCGTCGCGACGCTGCGGTCCGGCCGACGCCGGGCGGTCGTCCCGCGCCGGCTGTCCGGGTCCCTGCTCTGGCCGCTGTTCCCGCGCCCGCTCACGCGCCTGCTGCGGCGGGCGACCGGGCTCGACCGGGTGTTCCTCGACGTCGATTCCGGCCGCGCCGCGTATGACGCACGGATCCGCGGCGGGTCTACCTAGATCGGGGCGCCTCGACACGTGTGAGAGCATCCAGTGCCGCACCACCACCCGAGCCGAGGGACCGCTTCCGGATGTTCACCGCCGTCGCACTGCTGACCGTCGCCGCGGCCGGCTACTTCGGCTACCGGCGGCTGCGCCGCAATCCCGCACTGCGCGCCGACCTGTGGGCGCGGGTCAGGACGTATGCACTGGCGGCCGGGCTGTTGGCGCTGGCGGCGGTGGCCGTGTGGAGGGGGCCGTCGGGCGAGACCGCGCTGGTCCTCGCCTGCGCGGCCGTGATCGTCCTCCCCCTCGCCGCCCGAGCCACCGCGCAGGACCGGGCCGCGGTCCGTGAGACCGGGCGCCGCTCCCAACTGGGTCTCGAACCTCGCAGGCCGCTGGTCAACGTCCCATCGCTGCAGGCCCGTTGGGTGGCCGGAGGGGCCCTCGCCTACTTCTGCGTCGGGGGGTTCCGTGGCTTCGTCGCGCTCAATGCCGTCTTCTCACACCACGTACCGGACGCCGGCTGGGTGCTGTCGGCGGTCGTCGCGGCCGCCGCGGCCGCCGGGGTCGCCCATGTGAGCGTGCAACGGCGCCGGATCGCGGCGGAGGACGCCCGCCTCGACGCACTGGACCGGGCCGTCAGCTGACGGCCCGGTCCGGTACTGCTGTGTCGTGTGTCAGCCGCGGACGGCGGCGAGCACCTCGGCGAGCGCCGAGTCGGCGGGCACCTCCCGGGACTCCCCGGTGAAGCGGTCCCGCAGTTCCACGTTGCCCTCGGCGAACCCGCGGCCGACGACGACCACCAGCGGCACACCGAGCAGCTCGGAGTCCTTGAACTTCACGCCGGGCGAGGCCTTGCGGTCGTCGAGGATCACCGAGAGTCCGGCCCGGTCCAGCTCCGCGGCGAGCGCCTCGGCGCCCTCGCGGGCCGCGTCGTCCTTGTTCGCGATCACCAGGTGCACGTTCGCGGGCGACACCTCGGCCGGCCAGCGCAGGCCCTTGTCGTCGTGCTGCTGCTCGGCCATCACCGCGACCAACCGCGAGACGCCGATGCCGTACGAGCCCATCGTCGGACGGACCGGCTTGCCGTTCTCGCCGAGCACGTCGACGCCGAACGCGTCGGTGTACTTGCGGCCGAGCTGGAACACGTGGCCCACCTCGATGCCACGGGCGGCGACCAGCGGCCCCGCACCGTCGGGCGAGGGATCGCCGTCGCGCACCTCGGCGGCCTCGATGGTGCCGTCCGGGGTGAAGTCCCGGCCCGCGACGAGGCCGACGACGTGCTTGCCGTCCTCGTCGGCGCCGGTGATCCAGCTGGTGCCGTCGACGACCCTGGGGTCGACGAGGTAACGGATGCCGTTGGCCTGCAGCGCCTTCGGACCGATGTAGCCCTTGACCAGGAACGGGTTGTTCTTGAAGTCGGTCTCGGTGATCAGCACGTACTCGGCGGGCGTGAGCGCGGCCTCGAGGCGCTTCTCGTCCACCTCGCGGTCACCGGGGATGCCGACGCCGAGGAGCTCCCATTCGCCGCCGGGCACGCGGGTCTTGACCATGATGTTCTTCAGCGTGTCCGCGGCGGTGACCGTGTTCCCGAGGTCGGCGCCGTTGGCCCAGTCGACCAGCGACTCGATCGTCGGGGTGTCCGGGGTGTCGTACACCTTTGCCTCCGGCTGCCCGTCGAACGGGATCGCCGCGGGTGCGAGGGTCTTGACGGCCTCGACGTTCGCGGCGTAGCCGGACTCGATGCACCGGACGTAGGTGTCCTCACCGATCGGGCTCTCGGCCAGGAACTCCTCCGAGGCGCTGCCGCCCATCGCGCCCGAGGTCGCGGAGACGATGACGTACTTGACGCCGAGTCGCTGCAGGATGCGCTCGTAGGCATCGCGGTGCGCCTGGTAGGACGCCTCCAGGCCCTCGTCGGTGAGGTCGAAGGAATACGAGTCCTTCATCACGAACTCGCGGCCGCGCAGGATGCCCGCGCGCGGGCGCTCCTCGTCGCGGTACTTGGTCTGCACCTGGTACAGGGTGACCGGGAAGTCCTTGTACGAGTTGTACTCGCCCTTCACGGTGAGCGCGAACAGCTCCTCGTGGGTGGGTCCGAGCATGTAGTCGTTGCCCTTGCGGTCCTTGAGGCGGAACAGGCCTGCGCCGTACTCGGTCCAGCGGTTCGACGTCTCGTAGGGCTCGCGCGGGAGCAGAGCGGGCAGCAGGATCTCCTGCGCGCCAATCGCATCCATCTCCTCGCGGACGACCCGCTCGACCTCGCGGAGCACCCGGAGGCCCAGCGGCAGCCAGGAGTACACGCCCGGCGCGATGCGCCGCACGTAGCCGGCGCGGACGAGCAGCTTGTGGCTGGCGACCTCGGCGTCGGACGGGTCGTCGCGGAGCGTGCGAAGGAACAGCTGAGACAGGCGGGTGATCACGGGGTATCAGGATAGTCGGCCCGCCGGTCGGTCCGGCCCGCCCGGTACCGTTACCGCTCGTGCTGGTGCTGCTTCCCCCCTCCGAGACCAAGTCCGACGGCGGCAAGGGCGCCCCCCTCGACCTGGGCGAGCTGTCGCTGCCCAAGCTCACCGCGACGCGCGAGGTGCTGGTGAACGCGCTCGTCGAGCTCGCCTCCGACGCCGAGGCGTCGAGCCTCGCGCTGGGGCTGAGCGCCGGGCAGTCCGACGAGATCGCCCGCAACGCGGCGCTGTGGACCTCGCCGACACGTCCGGCGCTGGAGCGCTACACGGGGGTGCTCTTCGACGCCCTCGACGCGAAGTCGTTCACCCGCGCGCAGAAGGCGAAGGCGCTGACCCGCCTCGCGGTCGGCTCCGCGCTGTTCGGCGTGGTCCGCGCGGGCGATCCGATCCCGGCCTACCGGCTGTCCGGCGGCTCGAAGCTGCCGGGGATGGGCACCCTGCAGTCGGTCTGGAAGCCGGAGCTGACCTCGGCGCTCGAGGCGGAGGCCGACGGCTTGGTGGTGGACCTGCGCTCGGGCACCTACCAGCAGCTGGGTCCGGTGCCGGGCGCGGTGATCGCCACCGTGCTCACCGAGAAGCCGGACGGCAGCCGCTCGGTGGTCAGCCACTTCAACAAGCACCACAAGGGCCTGCTCGCCCGCGCGCTGGTCGTCTCCCGGGCCGAGCCGTCCGACGTGAAGGGCGTCGCCAAGGTCGCGGCCAAGGCCGGGCTCCGGGTCGAGATCGCCTCCGAGCGGGAACTGATCATCCTGACGTAGGCGGCTCCGCCGCCCGTCGCGCGTCTGTCCCCGATTGGGGTACGAATCGCACACAGTGGCGGAGCCAACTGAACGCGCGCCCAGATCATAGGTTAGCCTCACCTGCCGTTCGTCTCGTGGTGTCGCCCTGGCGGCCCGGACCAGGGAGTTGGGGAATGCGCGTGTTCAGTCGAGTGGTGGTCGCGGCCGCGGTCGTCGCGATGTCGGTGGCGCTACCCGCCGCCGCCCAGGCCCAGCCGACCCAGGGGGGGTTCGTCCGACGGCGGCATCTCGATCGGCCCGATCGACATCGACTTCGGCGTCGGCACCGGCGCGCTGACGACGTCGCGGACGACCGGCCTCGGCACCGGCGACACCGTCACCGTGTCCGGCACCGGGTTCAAGCCGGGCACCCCGCTGTATCTCGCACAGACCATCGCCAAGCCGGCCGTCGGCTTCCCGACCACCTACGGCCAGGAGTCGAAGGTGACGACCGACGCGGCGGGCGCCTTCACCGCCGAGGTCCAGGTCGCCCGCACCTTCAAGGGCGTCGACTGCCTCGAAACCGCTTGCTATCTCGCCACGTTCGCGGCCTTCCCGTCCATCTTCACCGACCGCAGCCAGGATGTGTGGGTACCGATCTCGTTCGCGGCGCAGGCGGAGGTCGCCGTCGAGGGCTCCGGCGCCGCACCCGGTTCGGGCGGCCCGGTCACCGCGGTCGCGAAGACCGCAGCCATCGCCGCGGGCGGCGAGGCGATCCGGGTCAGCGGTACCGGCTTCTCCGCCGCGGGCGCCGGCCTCTACGTCGGCCTCGCCGAAACCGGGCGCTACAACCCGCTCGACGCCGACTCCTTCGCCAGCACGGTGTACGTGCGCACCGCCGAGATCCAGGGTGGCGCATGGAGTGTCGACCTACCGGTGCAGGCACGAGTCGGCGCGACCGACTGCCTGGCACGCCCGTGCGCGATCTACACCCTCGCCGCACACGGCTCCCCCGACCGCAGCCAGGACACCGTCACCCCGGTGACCTTCGCCCCCGCCGTCACGACGGCGGCACCGGCGCCGGCCGCACCCGCACCGGCAGCTGCCGGATCCCCCGTGGTGACGGCGTCGAAGATCGCGGGCCTGAACGCGGCCGGTGACACGGTGACTGTGTCCGGCACCGGATTCGCCGGCACCGGTTCGGGAATCTACGTCGGTGTCGCACAGACGGACCGGTTCTCCACCACGGACGCCTCGGCATTCCAGGACGCCGAGTTCATCCGCGCCTCCGACATGTCCGCGGGTGCCTGGTCGACCACCCTGAACGTCGCCGGTGCGTTCGGGGACAGCGACTGCACCCGCAATGCGTGCGCGATCTACACGCTCGCCGCGCACGGCTCGTCCGACCGCAGCCAGGACACCGTGACGCCGATCAGCTTCGTCGGCGCCGCACCCGCCGTCACCACCCCGGCGCCCGCCCCTGCGGGTGTCGCCGCCGTGACCGTCGCGAAGACCGAGGGGCTCGAACCGAACGGCGAGAAGGTCACCGTCAGCGGCACCGGGTTCTCCGGCGGCGGCGCCGGCATCTACGTCGGCCTGGTCGAGGACGACAAGTACTCCGCCACCGACGCGACGGCATGGATCACCACGGCCTACCTGACGCCGGACAAGATCGTCGGCGGGAACTGGTCGACGGAACTGGAACTGCGAGCAGTACAAGGTGATGCGGACTGCACCCGCAGCACCTGCTCCGTCTACACGGTCGCCGCTCACGGCTCGTCCGACCGCAGTCAGGACACCCGCACGCCGGTTGCGTTCGGGGGTGTCCCGGCCACCGCGGCGCCGACCACCGTTCCTGTGCCCGACACAGCGGTGGAGAACCTGTCGGCCACCTCGACCGAGTCCGACGACGACTCCGGTTCTGCCGCCGGCTGGATCGTCGGCGGTGCGGTCGCAGCGATCGTCGCCGCCGGCGCCGGCGTTGTTGCCATGCGCCGCAGGGTGTAATCCTCTGCTTCGACGAAAGTCCGGCTGCGGTCCGCGTCGTTCATGAAACGGGGCGCGGACCGCAGGCGGTCACAGCCGGGGATCGACCGCCTCCGACTCCAGGGCGAGCACCGCGAATACCGCCTGATGGATACGCCACAGCGGATCGGCCTTGACCAGTCGGTCGACCGCCTCCATGCCCAGCGCATACTCGCGCAGCGCCATCGACTGCTTGTGCCCCAGGTTTCTGCTGCGCAGCCGCTCCAGGTTCTCCTTCTCGGTGTAATGCGGACCGTAGATCAGTCGCAGGTATTCACGGCCACGCACCTTGATGCCGGGCTGAACGCGACGAGAGCCGGCCTGCGCCCCGTTGGCGAGCGGTTTGACCACCATGCCCTCGCCGCCGGCGCCGGTCAGCTCGTCCCACCAGGCGATGCCCGCGGCCTCCGACTCCGGCGAGCCGGTGTCGACAACGACGCGCCGGGTCGTGGTGAACAGGGTCGGTGCCGCCGCCACGAGCCGGTCCGCGATTGCCAGGTGCCAGCGATGATCGCGACCGCCGTGGCCGGTTCCCTCGGTGGCCAAGACCTGGAACGGCGCCACTCGCACGCCGTCCAGGCCGTCGGTCGGCCACACGTATCGCCGGTAGGCGTCGGTGTAGCGCGCGACGTCGTCCGCCCTGCTGCTCACCCGCTCGAGGAGATCCTCGACGTCGAGTCCGCGTTCCGCCGAGGCCTCGAGCACCGATCTGCGGCCCGCAAGGTCTGCGCGCGCGGCCGCACCCACCGCGGCGTACTGCGACCGCAGCAGCCCCTCGGACTTCGCTGACCACGGCAGCAGCTCCGCGTCCAGGAGCATCCAGTCGGTCGCGAGCTCCTCCCACAGCCCGGTGACCCCGACAGCCTCCGCGATGAGAGTCACCAGGCGCTCGGTCTGTTCCTCGTCGAACATGCGCCGACCCGTACGGGTGTGCACCATTCCGGACAGCCCGTCCGCGACGCCGAACCGCGCGGCGGCAACCGAGGCGTCGCGGCACACCATCACGATCGCTCGCGAACCCATGTGCTTCTCCTCGCAAATCAGCTCGCTCACCCCCGCCTTTCGGTACTCGGCGAAAGCTTCGGCTGGATGCTCGAGGACACCGGGCCGCGACGAGGTCGCGCACGGCGCCATCGTCGGCGGCAGGTAGTACAGCCACTGTGGCGCCACCGCCCATCGGCTCATCACCTCGAGCGCACCCGCCGCATTCTCGGGCCGAATCGTGATCCGTCCGCGCAGGGCGGTATCCACTCCCCCAACCCTGAGAATGTCCTCGATGTCGAGGGCCTGCGGATCGGGCTCCGGCACGTGCAGCGGCTTGGCCGGCGGATACCACTCCCGATCGGCCGGAACGGAGACCACCTCGCGCTCGGGGTAGCGCATCGCCGTGAGCGCGCCGCCGAAGACGCACCCGGTGTCGAGGCAGGCCGTGTTGTTGAGCCACCGCACATCCGGCACCGGCGTGTGTCCGTACAGCACCATCGCGTCGCCGCGATAGTCCTCCGCCCACGGGTAGCGGACCGGCAACCCGAATTCGTCTGTCTCACCGGTGGTCTCGCCGTAGAGCGCGAAACTGCGCACCCGACCGGACGCGCGATTGTGGTACTCCTCCTTCAGGCCCGCGTGGGCGACGACCAACCGCCCGTCGTCGAGAACGAGATGCGCAACCAGCCCGTCGCAGAATTCCGCGACGGCGCGGCAGAACTCCTCGGACTCGGACGCGAGCTGCTCTAGGGTGCGGTCGAGACCATAAGTGGCGCTGACCTTTTGTCCGCGCAGCGCCTTCACGAGCTTGTTCTCGTGGTTACCCGGCAGCGCCAGCGCGTTCCCGGCAGCGGCCATTCCCATCACCAGCCTCAACACACCCGGCGAGTCGGGGCCGCGGTCCACGTAGTCGCCCACGAACACCGCGGTGCGCCCGACTGGTGGAAGTGCATCCACCGGCCGACCCCGCTCATCCCGCCGCACTGTGTATCCCAGTGCGTCCAAGAGGGTTTCGAGCTCGCCGAGACATCCGTGAATGTCCCCGATCACGTCGAACGGCCCGCGCAGGTCGCGACGGTCGCTCCGCAACGGTTGCCGGACGATCCGCGCCGACGCCACGTCCTCGACCCCATCGAGGACGTGGACCGTGCGGAAACCCTCACGCGCCAGCCCGCGCATCGACCGCGAGAGTTGCTGCTGCTGACGTCGCAGGACGCTGCGATCGAATCCTCGGTCCCCCCGGGCGGCATTGCGCTCGGCGCACACCTGCTCGGGCAGGTTCAGCACGATCGCCACCGGCAGCACATCCTGGGAGCGGGCAAGATCGATCAGCTTCTTTCGGGCCGCCGGCTGGACGCTCGTCGCATCGATGACGGTCAGCTTCCCGGCGCGCAGTCGCTTGGTGGCGATGAACTCGAGGACCTCGAACGCATCGCCGGTAGCCTCCTTCGAATTCGGGTCATCACTGACCAATCCACGACAGTGATCGCTCGAGATCACCTCGTACGCGCCGAAATGCTCGGCCGCGAAGGTCGACTTCCCCGACCCGCTGATGCCGATGAGCACGACCAACGACGGCTCCGGTATCTCGAGAACACTCATGCCGAAACCTCCCGTCGGATGAACACGGCCATCTGGGTTGGCGCGCCATGGGTCTCGTCGACATCACCAATCCCCGTGAAGCTCACGTCATAGTCGTGTGCGGACGTGACCTCTCGCGCCCAGGCCTCGAATTGCGTTCGGCTGAACTCGAATCGGTGGTCGGGATGCCGGAAGGTGCCCGGCTCGAGATTCGGATACAGCACGTTGTACTCGGAGTTGGGCGTGGTCACCAGGACCACCCGCGGGTGCATGTCGGCAAACACCGACCGCACCAGCGCCGGCAGGCGCGACTCGTCGACGTGTTCGACGACCTCCATCAACACCACCGCATCGAACCCCCTCAGGCGTGGATCACGGTAGGTGGCCGACGACTGGAGCACCGAGATGCGCTCCCGCTGACGGTCCGACAGCTCGGCCAGCCCGAGCCTACGTTCCGCTCTACGCAGCGCGCCGTCGCTGACATCGACGCCGACGATCTTGGTGAAGGCAGGCCGGGCGAGCAGCTCCCGCAACATCTTTCCCTCACCGCAGCCGACATCGACCACCCGTGCGACACCGAGATCCTCGAGCGTCGCGATCACCACGTCCTGACGCCGGTTCGCGAGGCCGGCGTTGACCACCGGCACATCGCCCCGCTCCATTGTTGCGTCCTCGACCAACCGATCGACGACGGATGCCACCAGCTCGCGTCGGTGTGCGAGGTATCGCGAGGCGATCAGCTCGGCTTCCGGGTGGCCGCTCAGCCACTCGCCTGCCACCCGAACCAACTTGTCGGCCTCTTCCTCACCGACCCAGTAGTGCTTGACATCATCGAGCACGGGCAACAGGACGTAGAGGTGTCGCAGCGCCGCGGACAACGTCAGAGTGCCGACCAGCGTCAAGCTCACATATGCCGAGTCACCCCACTGCGGAATCGTCTCGTCCAGCGGCAGCGGCTCCGCGATGACGTCCCAGCCGAGCGGACCGAAGAGCCGACCCGGCAGGTCTGCACCGCCCCTGGCCGGCATCGCCGGAACGGTGACCCGCAGCGGCAGGGCCGTCAGCGGGAGGTCCGGGCGCGACGCGAGCGTCCCGGCGAGGGCGGATTTGAACACCCGCGAGATGGCCACTGCCAACATCGACGACCCGGCATACGGTCGGTCGTTGACATACTGCCCCAACGCGAAACCGTCACTGCCACGCCGAAACTTGCTGCGTGCCAGCTCGATGGGATCGACGTCGAGGACCAGCGCCACGGTGCAGCTCGACTGCGAGGACTCCGGGTAGAGGACGGTCGCGGTCCCCACCGACAACTCGAAGGTCTGCACCCGATCGGGGTGCTTGTGCAGGAGGTAGCCGAGGTCCGACGCATCAGGGAAGCCGCCACTCACGGTCGCGGTCGCGGTCAGTGTGAACAGCACCATTCGAACACTACCGGCGGTGTCGAGCGAGATTCCGTCGTGACATCGGCGGGATGTCCTCTCTACGGGAGGGGGTACGACGGGACCGGCCATCGTAGAGGTCCCCTTGGTGGGGCGGAATCGGTGGGTAAGGGCGGGGCTCGATGTACACGCAGCTCCACAGACCTGCGGCGACCGCGACGAAGACCGCCCCACCGGACCCCAAGCTCGCCGCCTGATGGAAGAGCAGCCACACTCCCCCGGCCCACACCACGAAGCCCACCACCCACCGTCCTCGCGGCGCCGTGCTCGACTGCGATCTCCGCGTGGAAAGGTGGGCCCAGGTCGCCGAGCCGAATCCCCACGTCCCGGCCACCGTCACCACCATCGCCGCGAGAAACCACCAGACCACCGTGTCGTCGGACAGCTCGATCGGTACTCCCACAGGCCACACCGCACGAACCCTTACGCGATGATCGGTTCGGTGTGCGGATTCCCGGGGCCGACATGGGGATCGGGTGGGGCCACTCCCGGTTTCGTGAGCGTCCACGCATAGGCGGGCGGGAGGTTGGTCCAGATCTTGACGCGATCCTGGCGGAAGCGTGCGCGGAACTCGGCGAGCGCCCGCGCGCTGCCTTGGCGGTGCCGGAGGTGCCGATCCCCGGCAAACCGGTCGACCGCCGCACCGCCGAGATACGAGAAGTAGGTGATGCATCCGCCGGGCTTGAGTACCCCGTCGAGGGTTGCGCAGATCGCACGCGTCTCGTCCTCGGAGAAGTTCGCGAAGGGAAGTCCGACCACGATGACGTTGTACTGTTCGGTCGCCGGGAGTTCGGCGATGTCGGCCTGGCGGACCGCGATCCGCTCCGCGCGGGCGCGGAGAGCCGGATCGACGCCGATCTCCGCTCGGAGGTACGCGGCGAGTCGCGGGTTCCGCTCGACGCAGGTCAGGGTGTCGTCCGGGCCGATGCGGGCCGCGATCGCGCGGCTCAGCGCTCCCGTCCCCGCACCGACCTCGAGGATCGACAGCGCGGTATCGGTGGAACGGGCGATCGACTCCGTCAGCGCGCGTGCCAGTCGGGGACTGCTCGGCGCGATCGCGCCCGTCGTCCGCAGGTCGCGGCCTGCCTCTGCGGCAAACAGCGCGTGGCCGCCGAATCGTGTCGGCGACATCCTGGCGGCAAAGTTCATCATGTACCCACAGTGCGGGCGCCACATCGTGGGCCGCATCGGCAATCCGGCCACCGGCACCCCCGACGAAAGTAGGTGGGGACACCGGCGATCGGTCGAAACAGTCGATGCCAGAGCCGATTCCGCGGGTACATTCGCAACGTGATCTCCATCCTCGTCGTTGACGACGATCCGTTCGTGCGCCAGGGGTTGGCCGACATGATCGCCACCGACGACCAACTGTCCGTGGTCGCGCACGCGTCGGACGGCGCCGACGCGGTGCGAGTTGTTCGGTCCCGTGAGATCGACGTCGTACTGATGGACATCCGGATGCCGACGATGGACGGAATCGAGGCGACGCGCCGGATTGCGGCACTGCCGTCCCGTCCGCGCATCCTGGTGCTCACCACGTTCGATCTGGACCAGTACGTGTATTCGGCCCTCGCCGCAGGCGCAGACGGATTCCTGCTCAAGGAGACACCTCCCGCGGAGATCCTCCGAGCGGTCCACATCGTTGCGGCGGGCGGGTCGATGTTGCATCCCGGCGCGGCGCGGGCGCTCATCGATCGATTCCACCAGCAGACAGCGGAGTCCGCGCAGGCCGCGGCCGAGCGCATCGCGCGCCTCACCCCGCGCGAGACGCAGGTGCTCGAGCGGGTTGCGCGTGGGGACTCCAACGCCGACATCGCAGAGAGGCTGTCGATGCGCGAAAGCACAGTGAAGGCGCACGTCAGTCGGATTCTCACCGCTCTTGACGTCTCGAACCGGGTCCAAGCGGCGCTGGTGGCGCGTGACGCTCAGCTGCTCGGCGAGTCCGGCTGACGGCTGGGCCACGGCAAGCTTACGAACACCCGGAAGCCGCCGTCGAAGGTGGGCCCGTGCTCGAACGTTCCCGCGGCGACCATGATGCGCTCGCTCAACCCCTCCAGTCCCGTTCCGGACCCGCCCAGGTGCGTGGTCGCCGAGGATTCTGCCGGCGCCGCATTGACGATCTCGATGCTCAGACGGTCGCCGGGTGCGCCGTCGATCGCGATCGTGGTGGCGGCGCCCGCCGCGTGCTTGTGGATGTTCGTCAGCGCCTCCTGGGTCACGCGGAAGGCCGCGTGCGCAAGCACGGAGGGTGCGGGACGGTCCAGGTCCGCGCGGATGTCCTCCACGATCGGGACGCCCGCGGCACGCGACGCGGCGATGAGCGCGGGAATGTCCCGCAGCAGCGGCTGGGGCGGTTCCGGCGCGGGTTCGTCGGACGAGTCCCGGAGCACGCCCAGCACGCCGCGCAGATCCTCGAGCGCACCGCGGGCGGTGTCGGCGATCAGCGTCGCGCTGCGTTGCACGCGGTCGGCATCCGGTGCGCGGGTCACCTGCAAGGCACCGGCGTGCAGTGCGATCAGCGAGACCTTGTGCGCCACCACGTCGTGCATCTCGCGGGCGATGCGGCTGCGTTCGGCCAGTCGCGCCTGGGCCGCTCGCGCCTCCCGTTCGGCCTCCGCCTGACGAACGCGATCATGAAGTCCGTCCAGGTACGCGCGGCGCAGGCCGATATAGGCGCCGAAAACAGCGAAGGCGGCGATCGCGAACAATGCCGAGCCCAGCACGGTCGGATAGTCCTCCGCGGTACGCCGGAAAGACTCGGACGCGGCGTCCGTCAGCGCCCCGGCCACGGCCAGGATCCAGAGCCATCGGTCCCGGCGGCGCACCGCAAGGGTGCAGATCGCGATGAGCATCATCAGATTCGACCCGGACAGAGCACACACGAGAATGCCGACGCACGTGATCGCGATCGGATACCGGCGGCGCCACCACAGGGTCATCGCGGCGGCGACCGAAATCGCCGACAACCAGCATGACGACGCCGAATAGTCGCCCGCGTCCACGAACCGCCCGACCAGGACGAAGATCGTCGCCGCGAGCAGCGCGATGTCGCGAATCCGCGGAAGACGCGGCTCGAGCCTCCGGCGGTACTCCTCGAGGGCAGTCACACGCTGAGTATGTCGCGTATCCGATCGCGAACGCTCCGTCAGTTGGTCCATCGTCCGGGCGGAGGGTCCATGGATGTATAAGCGGGGAGCGGGAGCGGCTGATCGTTCAGGAACGTCTCCAGCAAGCCTGTGTAGATCTCCGGCTGGTCCGTCGAGACCGCGTGGCCGGCACCCTGGATGTCGACCAGCGTGGAGTCGGGAAAGGTGTCGCGGTACTCGCGGGTGACCGGCCAACGGAGGAAGTCGCATTGGGCCGCCATGACGAGGACGGGAACCTGCGCGTTCGTGAGTGCCGGCCTGGGATCCGGGATGGAGTCGAAATCGGCGGTCGTCATCTGGTTGACGTAGAAGCCCTGCGGGTTGTCGTGCGGTGGCGTCGTGACCTCGCGTGAGCACGAGGCACCGTCACGTCCGGTGAGGGCGACCTCGTGCATCCACGAGTCGGCTTCGGCGTCGGGGACGAACGCATGCGCGGCTTCGGGATTCACGCCCATCAGCAGCGATTGGGCGAGAACGCGCGGGTTGCCCATCAGTTCGTCGTAGCGGGCTTGCTGGGCGGGATCCATCTCGTGCCAGGGTTCGCCGACTCCGTCGGGAAATGCCGTCGGCCAGATCGCCCCCGGTGCGACGAAGACAGCTTTCGCGACTCGATCGGGGTGCGCGGCGATGTACTGCGCCGCAAGCGATCCGCCCCATGATCGTCCGACGAGGATGAGTTGCTCGGCACCGAGTTCTTGCCGTATCGCGTCGAGATCGGCAACCTGGCGCTGCACGGTGTAGGCGGTGACATCGCCGAGTCGGGTCGAGCGGCCGGCCCCCACTTGGTCATACGCATATACCTCGAATCCCTCGGCGGCGAGTTCGGTGCCGCCGACCGGTATTCCCTCGCCCGGTGTTCCCGGTCCGCCGTGCACGAAGATCACCGGCGGCTTCGGGGTCTGGAGTTCGGCGGCAGGCGCGTGGACGTAGGCGATTCGCGACCCGGTCGGCAGGTCCCAGTACTGGACGGCCGCGGGCACCTCCGCTTCCGGCTGGGCAGGGAACGGACTGAGAATCGTCGACGCCGCCAACGCGGTGACGGCCACGCCGATCGCCGCGCTCAATCCGGCCGCGCCCACCTTTGCTCGACGCAACCCCGCCAGCCGAAAACCCCACCAGCTCAACAGAAAACAGACGGCAATGGTAACCACGAGTCCCGCGCCGAGGAACAGCGCCGGGGTGTCCACCACGAGGGCCACCAGGCCCACCGCCAGCGCTCCGACGACGATCGCCACCACGATTCCGACAACGATGGTCATCACCCCCAGGGCGATACGCAAGCGCCCGCGCGCCCGCCCGGGCGTCGCCGATTCTCGCGGTTCCACCGTCATCGCAGGTCCCGTCCCTCTCATAGCCAGTTCGTCGGACCGTACTGGACGGTCGTTACAAACCGAGCCCGGCAAGCTGCGACTCCTCGACCCCCGCCGACGCCCGATAAGCCTGACCTACCAATTGAACGCTCAATCAGGTAGCTTAGCCTCACCTATGCAACCGTAGGCTAACCTCACTTATCGTGTGAGCTCCCCATGTCGCCGTTGACCTGCGGCTATGACCAGGAAGAAGGAAGATGCGCGCGTTAGGCAGGGCCGCATTCGCGATCATGGCGACAGCCATGGCACTGACGGCGCCGACAGGCGTCGCTGTCGCTGACCCCGATACCTCCGGCGAGGGCGACACGGCCGCCCCGACCGTCTCCGGCCCCGCGGTCACGACCGTCAGCAAGACGTCCGGCCTGAACGTCGACGGTGAGACCATCACCGTCTCGGGCAACGGATTCTCCGGCGCGGGTGCCGGCATCTACGTCGGCCTCGCCCAGGACAGCATGTTCTCCACCACCAATGCCGACGCCTGGATGTCCACGGTGTTCGTCCGGGCCGGCCAGATCACCGGCGGCTCGTGGTCGACCGCGGTCGAGGTGATGGGGATCAAGGGTGCCTCGGACTGCACCGTGAACTCCTGCTCGATCTACACAGTCGCCGCACACGGCTCGCCGGACCGCACCCAGGACACCAGAACCGGGGTGGCCTTCGCCGCGGTGCCCACGACGACCACGCAGCCGCCCACCACCACCACGACCGTGCCCCCGACTACCACCACCACCAAACCGCCAACCACCACCACCAAACCGCCAACCACGACGACCAAGCCGCCGACGACGACCACCACGCCGCCGCCCACCACCACCACGACCACACCGCCAACCACCACCACCAAGCCGCCGACGACGACCACCACGCCGCCGCCCACCACCACCACCAAGCCCCCGACGACGACCACCACGCCGCCGCCCACCACCACCACGACCACACCCCCAACCACCACCAAGCCCCCGACGACGACCACCACGCCGCCGCCCACGACCACACCCCCAACCACCACCACGAAGCCCCCGACACCACCGGCTGGCAACGGGCCAAAGGTGAGCGTCGACCGGACCAGCGGGCTCAACGCTGCCGGCGACACGATCAAGGTCAGCGGCCGCGGCTTCTCGACCTCCGGACCGGGCATCTACATCGGCGTCGCCCAGATGAACCGCTTCTCGGTCACCGACGCGTCGGTCTTCCAGGACGCGAAGTTCATCAAGACCTCCGACATGCCGGGCGGTTCCTGGTCGGCATCGCTCAACGTCACGTCCGCGTTCGCCGGTAGCGACTGCATCGCCAATGCCTGCGCCGTCTACACCCTGGCCGCCCATGGGTCGTCCGACCGCAGCCAGGACACCGTCACCCGCATCGACTTCGGCGGCGGCACGGCGGGACCCGGCACACCCGCAGGACCGGGAACCCCTGGCACACCTGAAACACCCGCGGGACCAGGAGCGCCCGCGGGACCGAATCCGGGACCCGGCGGATCCACCTTGACGACCAACCCCAACCTTTCGGTGACGCTGTCGAAGGGCACCAACCTCGACCCGGCGGGCGAGACGGTCACCATTTCCGGTTCCGGGTTCTCCGGAGCGGCACCGGGTCTCTACGTCGGCCTCGTCCAGGACAACCGCTTCTCCTCAACCGACGCCTCGGCCTGGATGACGACCGCCTTCCTCAAGCCAGAGGCAATCTCCGGCGGCAACTGGTCCACCACCATGGAACTCCCCGCAGCCGTGGCCGATTTCGACTGCATGCGCAACACCTGCTCGATCTACACCGTCGCCGCTCACGGCTCGAGTGACCGCAGCCAGGACTCCCGCACCCCGGTGGGCTTCGCAGGCGGCGTCGCGCCCGACACGACCAGCACACGGACGATCAATCCCGCATTCAACAACAAGGCGGGCGCGGCGAGCGGCACCGCCGCGGCAGCACTGAAGGGCAAGGTGGGCGTAGGGAACTCGGTGGTAGTGACTCTGTCGAAGACACGCGGCCTCAAGGTCGACGGCGACACGATCACCATCTCGGGCACCGGATTCTCCAGCAGCGGCCCCGGCATCTACACCGGACTCATCCAGGACGACAAGTTCTCCACGACCGACGCGGGAGCCTGGATGACCACTGCGTTCATCACGCCGAACAAGATCATCGACGGCGCCTGGTCCACCGCCATGGATGTCATGGCCGTCAAGGGCGGTTCCGACTGCACCAAGAACGCCTGTTCCGTCTACACCATTGCCGCACACGGCTCGAGTGATCGCAGCCAGGACAGCCAGACACCGGTGAGCTTCGGCGACGACCCGGAAGGCGCCGAGGCGGCAACCCCCGCCGCGGCCGGCGGAGCATCGGCGTCGGGCGACTCCAACTCCCCCTCGGCATTCCGCAACCTCTCCAGCACGTTCGCGAGCACCGCCTGGATCGCTCCGCTGCTGATCGGCGGCGGCGTCGGAGCCGGGATTGCGGTGGCGACGACCTTTGCTATGCGCCGCCGAGCGAGTACCCGTCCCCTCACACACGACTGACAACCGAACACTGGGCGCACCACAGCCCGCTCAAGCGGCTCTGACCTGCAATTTCATGCTCAGGAATTGCGGTCACGCATGTCGGTTACGTCCGGTTCAACCCCTTGACAACCACCGCGTAATTTAGGCTAGCTTTACCTAACTTTGTGCCACCAATTGAACGCCTCATGGCGACTCACACAAGAAAGCAGGAACATGCACAAGTTCAACAAGGCAGCGATCGCAGCCGTTGCCGCCACGATCACCTGGACGATGTCGGTCGGCGTCGCAGGAGCGTTGACCACGCCGTTCGGCGACATCGACACCGGGTCGCTTGGCAGCGCGGGTTCAAGCTCGCCGGAGCCCGAAGGTCCGGGGCCGGAGGTACCGGCTCCGCTGGTCTCGCTGTCGAAGGCCACGGACCTCACCGCCGACGGCGACACGATCACCGTCTCGGGCACCGGATTCTCCGGCGCAGGCGCAGGCCTCTACGTCGGCCTCATCCAGGACAGCAAGTACTCCGCCACCGACTCGACCGCGTGGATGACCACCAAGTGGCTCAAGCCCGCCGACTTCACCGCAGGCGCCTGGACCGCCACCATCGACGTCGCCGCCATCAAGGGCGACTCGAACTGCCTCGTCAACACCTGCTCGATCTACACCGTCGCCGCACACGGCTCGGCCGACCGCACCCAGGACACCAAGACCCCCGTCACCTTCAAGGCACCCGTCGTCGTGCCCACCGGGCCTGCCGTGACCGCGACGAAGACCACCGACATCGCCGCCAACGGCGAGACCATCACCGTCTCGGGCACCGGATTCTCCGGCGCAGGCGCAGGCCTCTACGTCGGCCTCATCCAGGACAGCAAGTACTCCGCCACCGACTCGACCGCATGGATGACCACCAAGTGGCTCAAGCCCGCCGACTTCACCGCAGGCGCCTGGACCGCCACCATCGACGTCGCCGCCATCAAGGGCGACTCGAACTGCCTCGTCAACACCTGCTCGATCTACACCGTCGCCGCACACGGCTCGGCCGACCGCACCCAGGACACCAAGACCCCCGTCACCTTCAAGTGACCTGAACCGCCCTGCTATCAAGGCCTGGTCTCTGTTCTTTCGAGCAGAGGCCAGGCCTTGTGGCGTATTCGACGGTCGTTACACGCTGCCGGCCTCCGGGTTCCACCGCGACCCGAACTCCCCCGCGCGTGGTGGCGGGCCGGGCAGATCACCGCTCACGGCCAGACCGTCGACGAGCAGAGCGAGGTGGCGGCGTCGCAATTGCCGGGTCCGCTCCTGGTCCGGAATCCGGATGGCGGCGCACCCCTCGAGCAGCAGCCCGAGATCCAGGGTGACGATGTCGGCGCGCAGGCGCCCCGTCGCGCGTGCCCGCTCGACGAGGGCATCGGTCAACTCCTGGGAGCGCATCGCGTCGTGTCCCATCTCCTCGGTCGGGGTGAACGCCCCCGCGAGGTGCACCGTCAATGAGTGCACATCGGCGTCGACCACCCTCTCGAGAAATCCGGTCAGCCCGCGCCACGCGTCGGCGTCCTCGAGGCCTGTTTCCGCCTCGGCGATGTAGCGGCGCAGGCCGTCGTGACACAACGTACGCAGGAGGTCCTCCTTGCCCGGGTACCGGCGATAGAGCGCGCTGATCCCGACGCCCGCACGCTGGGCCACCGCGGTGATGGGGGCCTTCGGATCGGACAGGAACACCTCCCGCGCCGCCTCCAGGATGACTCCGTCGTTGCGCGCCGCCTGCTGTTTGCGCCCCGGCAGCCCGGGCCCGCTCTCGCGAACTGCGCTTTCAGTCGATTTCGGCATGAACCGACGATAACACTGGAACGGAATGATCCGATCTGTTACGTTCAAACGGAACCGAACATTCCGTTCTAAATTGGAGATGCCATGAACGACATCCGCCCCTTCGCCATCGACGTCCCGCAGGCTCAGCTCGACGACCTGCACGAGCGGCTGGGGCGCACGCTGTGGCCGAACGAGCTGCCGGGCGTCGCCGACTCGTACGGTGTCCCGAACGACCGGGTGCGCGCGCTCGCCGCCCGGTGGCTCGATGGCTTCGACTGGCGCGCCCTCGAGGCGAGGATCAACTCCTACCCACAGTTCGTCACCGAGATCGACGGCGAGGACATCCACTTCCTGCACATCAGGTCGTCCCGGCCGGATGCCACTCCGCTGGTGCTCACGCACGGATGGCCGGGGTCGATCGTCGAGTACCTCGAGGTCATCGCCCCGCTCACCGAACCGGAGTCTCCCGATTCACCCGCGTTCCACCTGGTGATCCCCTCGATCCCGGGCTTCGGCTTCTCCGGCCCGACGCGCAGCACCGGCTGGAATCGGTACCGCACCGCCCATGCCTGGATCGAGCTGATGCATCGGTTGGGGTACCAGTCCTACGGGGCGGTCGGCAACGACGGAGGATCGATGATCGCGCCCGAGATCGGCCGCCTCGACCCGTCGAATGTGGTGGGCGTGCACGTCACCCAGCTGTTCTCGTTCCCGTCCGGCGATCCGTCCGAATTCGAGGGGCTCTCCGAGGCCGACCTGGCAGCCCTCGAGCACCTGCAGTGGTTCCACGCGAACAAGATGGCGTTCAACACGCTGCATAGCCAGCAGCCGCAGACCCTCGCGTTCGCCCTCGCCGACTCGCCGGTGGGGCTACTCGCATGGAACGCACAGCTTTTCGGTGAGGGCCTCGATGCCGACTTCGTCCTCGCGAACGTCGCGATCTACTGGCTGACCGGCACCGCCGGCTCCTCGACGCGGTTCTACTACGAGGATGCCCACGCCACCGACCACCCGACCGCGCCGACCACGGTGCCGACCGGTCTGGCGATGTTCGCAGGCGACTTCCAGTCGATCCGCCGGTTCGCCGAGCGCGACCACAGCAACATCGTCAGCTGGAACTCCTACGACACCGCCGGGCCGAGCGGCGGGGCGAACGACGCCGCCGGACACTACGCCGCGCACGAGGCGCCCGAGGTCCTGGTCGGCGACATCCGTCAGTTCTTCGCCCAGTTGGCCTGACCGGAGGCCGGGCAGCACTCGGAGGCGTTCACCCGTACAGGGAACGCCTCCGAGACGCGCCTAGGACTCCTGGGCTGCCTTCTCCGCGGCCTGCGCCTGGGCGACCTGCTGCGGGGTGAACCGGATGAACAGGGCCACGACGGCGGCGAGGGCGGCGAAGATCGCACAGCCGAGCAGGGCGGTGGTGTAGCCCTCGCTGAGGGCGAAGAGCTGGTCCGGGCTCATGTTCTCGGTCGCCGTGGTCGTACCGCCGAGCGAGAGCGTCCGCGACGTCGCCATCGCGCCCACGATCGCCAGCCCGATCGGGCCGAAGAGCACCTGAGCCACCTGAGCGATCGCCGACAGCGGCCCGATCTCGTGCGGCCCGACCCCCGCGATCGCGCACAGCGGCAGCGGCACCACCGCGAGACCGACACCGAATCCGACGCCGACCACCAGCACGAACAGGTTCCCCATGTAGGTCGCCGAGGTGTCGAGCGTGGAGCCGTACAGCAGGCCGACCGCCGTGAGGACGGTGCCGGTGAGGATCAGCCACCGGGGCTGGATACGAACCGCGAGCTTGGACGCGACGAACGCCGCGGCGCCGAGACCGAAGGCGAACGGCACGAACGCCATGCCCGCCGCGAGCGGGCTGTAGCCGAGAATGTTCTGCACGAACAGGGCGACGAACGGGGCCAAGCTGAACATCACCGCGCCGACGAGCGCGATCGCGATGAAGGTGGCCACCCGGTTCCTGTTCCGGAACAGCGAGAACGGCAGCAGCGGATTCTCTGCCCTGCGTTCGACGACGAGGAACGCCGCGAGCAGCGCCAGCCCCGCGAGGAGCGCCGTCACCACCGCCGGGCTCGTCCAGCCCATCTCCGCGCCCTCGGTGAACCCGAAGACCACGCCGGTGCAGCCCAGCGTCGCGAGCACCGCGCCAGGCACGTCCAGCTTGAGCCGCTCGGCGCCGGTCTCCACCAGCGAGCGGAAGGCGAGGGCGATGATCAGCAGGCCGATCGGGACGTTGATCAGGAAGATCCAGCGCCAGGACACCTCGGTCAGCGCGCCGCCGACGATCAGCCCGGTCACCGAGCCGACACCGGTCATGGCGGCGAAGATCGCGATCGCCTGGTTGCGGACCGGACCGGGCGCGAACGTCGTCGCCACCAGGGCCAGCGCGGTCGGTGACGCGATCGCCGCGCCAACGCCCTGCAGCGCCCGCGCCGCGATCAGCGAGACCTCGCCGGTGGCGAGTCCGCAGAAGAGCGAGGCCACCGTGAACAGCACCACACCGCCGATGAAGACCCGCTTGCGGCCGAAGGCGTCACCGAGCCGCCCGCCGAGGAGCATCAGGCCACCGAAGGTCAGCGCGTAGGAGGTGATCACCCAGTTCCGGCCGGCGTCGCTCAGGTCGAGGTCCTCCTGGATCCGGGCCAGGGCCAGCGACGCGACGGTCCCGTCGAGCACCATCATCAGCTGCATACCGCCGAGGACGATGATGGCGAGACCGAAGGCTCGCGTGGTCACGGGGTACTTCACGACAGTGGAGTCAGGCACGGTCGCCCAGGTTACTGCGCGTCGGCGGTCAGGCCCGCGACCGGCCCGATCACGATGATCGCGGGCGGGCGGATGTTCTCCTCGCGAACCCGGGCCGCGACGGTCGCCAGGTCGGCACGCAGCACCCGCTGCGCACGCGTGGTGCCCTCCTGGATGACGGTCACGGGGGTCTCGGCCGGCCTGCCACCCTCGGTGAGCACAGCGGCGAACTTCTCGATCCGCTCGACCGCCATCAGCAACACCAGGGTGCCGCGCAGCTTCGCCAGGGCCGACCAGTCGACGAGCGAATCCGGGTGATCCGGGGCGATGTGCCCGCTGACGACCACGAACTCATGGGTGACGCCGCGGTGGGTCACCGGGATCCCTGCCGCGGACGGCACGGCGATCGCGCTGGTGATGCCCGGCACCACGGTGACCGGAACCCCGGCGGCCGCGCAGGCCTGCAGCTCCTCGAAGCCGCGGCCGAACACGTACGGGTCGCCGCCCTTGAGCCGGACCACGAACTTGCCGGCCTTGTAGCCGTCGATCAGCGCGGCGTTGATCGCCTCCTGCGCCATCGCGCGGCCGTACGGGATCTTCGCCGCGTCGATGACCTCGACCTGGGGGCCGAGCTCCGCGAGCAGCTCGGGCGGCGCGAGCCGGTCCGCGACCACGACATCGGCCCGGGCCAGCAGCCGGCGGCCGCGGACGGTGATCAGATCCGGATCGCCGGGTCCGCCGCCGACCAGCGCGACGCCCGGCGCGTGCGGCTCGGCGACGTCCACCACGCCACCGGACTGCAGGGCCTCGACCAGCGCGGTGCGCACCGCGGCCGAGCGGCGGTGGTCGCCGCCCGCAAGCACGCCGAGCTCGAGCCCGTCGAAGGACGCGCTCGCGGGGGTGACGGCGGTGCCGTTGCGGGCGCTGTCGGCGCGGACGCAGAAGATGCGGCTCCGCTCCGCCTCGGCGACGACGGCGGCGTTGGTGTCCGGCTCGTCGGTGCAGGCGATCGCGTACCAGGCGCCGTCGAGGTCACCGTCGACGTACGCGCGCAGGTCGATGGTGATCTGACCGCCGGTGGCCATCGCCTCGACGGCGGGGGTGACGGCGCGGCTGACCACATGCACCTTCGCCCCGCAGGCGACGAGCAGGCCCAGCCGCCGCTGTGCGACGGTGCCGCCGCCCACGACGACCACCCGTCGATCGGTCAGGTTGAGCCCTACGAGGTAGTTGGGCTCGTCTCCGGCCGCTGCTGGCACTTCGCGCTCCTTGACTGGGATGTCGGGGGTCTTCGGGCTACCAAACATTACGGGCGACGGCCACGGTGACGCCATTGCGGGCGCGTTTGCGCACCAACAGGTCGCCGCCGCCCGCACCGAGGACCGCCGCGGCCTCGGCGACGCTCGGCGTCCCGACCTCGGCCGCGACCCGTCCTGATGGTGTCGGCACTTCCACGGCCGAGAGTTCGTCGGCCGTGAACCCGAGCACCGGCACACCCAGCTCGGCCGCCGCGATGGCGATCGAGGACTCGGTGGCCTTGCGCTCGAGGGTCGCCAGCGCGTGCAGTTCGGTCGGGTCGTCGACGACGGCGCTGATCGCGGCCAGCACGGTATCGGGGTCCACCCCGTCGCGGGCACCGATGCCCACCACCAGATCACCCATTGGAGGCCTCGAAAACTCTTGCCGCGGAAACGAACCGGCGCACGGAGGCCGGGTTGCCCGCGGGGTGGGTGTGCAGGTAGGAGGCGTGCACACCGCCGCCGGCGAAGCCCTCCCGCGCCGACGTTCCCGCCGCCCGCCAGCCCCAGGCCGGGGCCCAGCCGTCCACCGACGCCGACTCGAGCCGGGTCCGGTGGAACTCGTGACCGACCACCCGCGTCCCCGGTTCGAACAGCACGGACTCCCCCAGCGCGACGGCCTCCCGGTAGCCGAGCGTCAGCGACTGACCGAACTCCGCATCCACCCCGATGACCCCCGCCATCGGGTGCCCGTCGAGACGGCGCGCCAGGTACAGCAGGCCCGCGCACTCGGCGTGGATCGGCATCCCGCGGCGCGCCAGTTCGCGGACGGTGGTGAGCAGCGGGATGTTCGCCGCCAACTCGGGCGCGTGCTCCTCCGGGAACCCGCCGGGCAGCACCAACGCGGCCGCGCCGTCGGGAAGCTGATCGACGGCGGGGTCGAAGGTGCACACCCGCGCGCCCGCCGCTTCCAGCAGCTCGCGATGCTCGGCGTAGCCGAACGTGAACGCCGAGCCACCGGCGAGCGCCACCACGGGGGCGGGTCCCTGCTCGTCCGTACCGGCCTCGTCCACGGCATCCCAGGCCGGTGCGACGACACTCGAGCGGGCCAGCGCCCGCACGGCGGGCAGGTCCACGTGCCGCGCGATCAGCTCGGTCATCGCATCCACCGCGTCGGTGGCGGCCCGTCCGTGCTCGACCGCGGTGATCAGGCCGAGGTGCCGCGAGGGCACCGCCAGCTCCGCGAGCCGGGGCACCACCCCGAGCACAGGAACCCCGACCCGGTCGCAGGCCTGGCGCAGCACCTGCTCGTGCCGCTCACTGCCGACCCGGTTCAGGATCACCCCGCCGATCCGGACGCCGCTGTCGAAGGTCGCGAAGCCGTGCAGCACCGCGGCCAGCGACTGGCTGTGCCCGCGGGCATCGACGACAAGGACGACAGGGGCTCCGAGCAGCCCGGCGACCTGGGCCGTCGACCCCTCCGCGGCGCCCTCGGGCGCCGGGTCCGCGATCTTGCCGTCGAACAGGCCCATCACGCCCTCGACGACGGCGATGTCGCAGCCCGCGCTGCCGTGCCGGTACAGCGGACCGATCCGGTCCGAGCCGACCAGCACCGGGTCCAGGTTGCGTCCGACCCGGCCCGCGGCGAGGCCGTGATAGCCCGGGTCGATGTAGTCGGGCCCCACCTTGAACGGTGCCACCCGATCACCGGCCGCGCGCAGGGCACCGATCAGACCCGTTGCGACGGTGGTCTTTCCGCTGCCGGACGCGGGTGCGGCGATGACCACCGCCGGAACGGCGGTGACATTCCTCGTCGCTGCGCTCGGCTCCGTCACCACTCGATGCCCCGCTGGCCCTTGCGTCCGGCGTCCATGGGGTGCTTGATCTTGGTCATCTCGGTGACGAGATCGGCCGCCTCGATCAGGGCCTGCGGCGCATCCCGACCGGTGATCACCACGTGCTGGTTCCCGGGCCGCGAACCCAGCACCTCGACCACCTCTTCGACGTCCACCCAGCCCCACTTGAGCGGGTAGGTGAACTCGTCGAGGACGTAGAACTTGTGCTCCTCGTTGGCGATCCGGCGGGCCACCTCACGCCAGCCGTCCAGCGCGACGCGGGCGTGGTCCTCGTCCTCGCCCTTCTTGCGGGTCCAGGACCAGCCCTCGCCCATCTTGTGCCACTGCACCGGTCCGCCGACCCCCGTGGACTCGTGCAGCTCGCCGAGCGCGCGGAACGCCGACTCCTCGCCGACCTTCCACTTCGCGCTCTTGACGAACTGGAACACCCCGATGTCGAAACCCTGGTTCCAGGCTCGCAACGCCATCCCGAACGCGGCGGTCGACTTCCCCTTCCCCGGACCCGTGTGCACGGCCAGCACCGCCGCGTTGCGGCGCTGCCTGGTGGTCAGGCCGTCGTCGGGGACGTTCTCGGGAAGCGGTACACCCTTGGGCATCGTCTGTTACTCCTCTTTCCGTTCTAGGCCGCGAGCTTCGAGGTACCGGCCCGGACGACGCCTGCCACCTGCTCCGCCGAGAGCTCGCCGAGCCGGATGTAGGCGCCCCGCAGCGCGGTCGCCAGGTCGCGGGCCAGGCCCAGTCGCACCATGCCGGACTCGCAGTCCACCACCACCGAGGCCACCGACTCGCCCGCGAGCAGCGTCGCGGCCACCCGGGCGCGATGGACCGGGTCGGTGCCGCCGGTCGCGCGGCCGTCTGTCAGAGCGACAACCATCGCCCGACGCTGGGGGTCGCGCACCTTTTCCCGCAGCACCACCTCTCGGGCCTTCAGGAATCCTTGCGCCAGTGGGGATTTACCGCCGGTACGCAGCGAGCGCAGTCGGCGGACCGCGACGTCGACGGACGAGGTGGGCGGCAGCACCAGCTCGGCTGCGGCGCCCCGCACGGTGATCACCGCGACCTTGTCACGGCGCTGGTAGGCGTCGCGCAGCAGCGAGACGACGGCGCCGGTGACCGCAGAGAGCCGGTCCCGCGCGGCCATCGAGCCGGACGCGTCGACCACGAAGACCACCAGGTTGCCCTCGCGGCCCTCGCGGTGCGCCCCGCGGATGTCGCCGGGCGCCAACAGCATCCGGCCGTCCCGCCGTCCGCGGGCGATCTGGTGCTCGGCGGCCGCGAACAGGGTGCCGACCAGATGCAGCCCGCGACCCGGCTCGGTGGTGGGTCGCACGGTCCTGCCCTGCGCGGAACGCGAACGCGAACGCCTGCCTGGTGCGCCCTCCCCGACACCGGGAATGGTCAGCAACCGCGTCTTGAACTGCGCGGAGGGCGCCGCGGCCGGGCGTTCGGGGGCGCGGGCCGGGCCTGGCTGTTCGCTCTCGCTCGGCTCGGTGGACTGCTGGGCGTCGTCGGGGGTCGGGGCACCGTCGGACTCGGGCTCGGGCGCACCGCCACCGGGACCGTCCGGATCGGGCTCCGGCTCGGGTTCGGGCTGGTTCGCCTGCTCGGCGGCGTCCCGCATCGCGTCCTCGAGCTGCTGGGGGTCCAGGCCCGGCTCGTCGAACGGGTCGCGGCGGCGCCGGTGCGGCAGCGTCAGCTCCGCGGCGATCCGCACGTCCTCCTCGGCGACGGCGTCGGCGCCGCGCCAGGCGGCGTGCGCGGTCGCCGTGCGGGCGAGCACCAGGTCGGCACGCATGCCGTCGACGTCGAAGGAGGCGCACAGCGCGGCGATCCGGCGCAGTTCGGTGTCGCTGAGTTCGATGGCGGGCAGGGCCGCCCTTGCCGCGGCGATGCGGCGGGCCAGCGCCGAGTCCTCGTCGGCGTACCTGGCCGCGAATCCGGCGGGGTCGGCCTCGAAATCGAGGCGACGGCGCACCACCTGCATGCGGACGTCCACCTCGCGCGAGGCCGCCACGTCGACGGCAAGGCCGAATCGGTCGAGCAGCTGCGGGCGGAGCTCGCCCTCCTCCGGGTTCATGGTCCCGACCAGGACGAACCGCGCGGGATGGGAGTGGGAGACGCCGTCGCGCTCGATGTGCACGCGACCCATCGCGGCGGCGTCGAGCAGCACGTCCACGAGGTGATCGTGCAGCAGGTTGACCTCGTCGACGTAGAGCACGCCGTCGTGGGCCGCGGCGAGCAGTCCGGGCTGGAAGGCCCGCTCCCCGTCCCGCAGCACCTTCTCCAGGTCCAGCGAGCCGACCACCCGGTCCTCGGTGGCGCCGACCGGCAACTCCACCAGCCGGGCCGGCCTGCCGCCGTTGCCGTCGTCGACGGGCGGCAGCAGCGCGGCGAGCGCGCGCACCACCGTCGACTTCGCGGTGCCCTTCTCGCCCCGCACCAGCACTCCCCCGATACCGGGGTGAACGGCGCAGAGGGTCAGGGCGAGCCGGAGCGTGTCCTGACCGACGATCGCACTGAACGGAAATCCCGGTTCGGACCCGGTACCAGCTTGTGCCACAGCGCTTTTCCCTTCACTCCCCGGTGTCCACGCCGAGGGTTCGGACCTTGACCCGCTGCCGCGGCGATCTGACTCCGGTTCCGGACGTGGCCGGATCCATCACAGTGGCGGGACCGTGCCTGGTTCACACAGGACTTCCCCGCGGCAGGGATTGTCGGATCCTGACTCTAGACCTCGCGCCATGGCTCGCCGCCACCGCGCCGCATCGGCACGTGCGGGATCCCGTCCTCGACGAACTCCTCGCCGTCGGGCGTGAACCCGTGCTTGGCGTACATGTCCACCAGGTGGCTCTGTGCGCTGAGCCGGCACGGTGCGGATCCGACCTCCGCGAGCGCCGTCCGCAGCAGCCTGGTGGTGTGCCCGTGCCCGCGTGCCTCAGGACGGGTGCACAGCCGCCCGATGCGGTACGAGGTGCCGCCGTCGTACTCCTCCATCAGGCGGAGGGTGCACACCACCTGACCGTCCTGTTCGATCCAGAGGTGCCTGGTGCCGGGGAGCAGGTCCCGCCCGTCCAATTCCGGGTACGGGCAGGCCTGCTCCACGACGAACACGTCGACCCGCAGTCTCAGCAGGTCATAGAGCGTGCGGAGGTCCAGATCGAGCGCCCAGGCGCGGTGCAGCGCCGCTGTTGCCGTCATACGGTGTGACTATCACACCGCGGCGGAGGCGGTCTCCTGAACGTCGGTGTCGAGCTCGAGCACGCGGCTCGACCAGTCCCAGACCTCGGTGAACAGCGACTTGTCGTCGGAGAGCTTCACGCCGAGCGAGGGCACCATCTGCTTGAGCTGCGGCTCCCAGGACGCGAACCGGTCCGCGAAGCAGCGCTTGAGCACGTCGAGCATCGCCGGGACCGCGGTCGAGGCGCCGGGCGAGGCGCCCAGCAGTCCGGCGATCGAGCCGTCCTCGGCGCTGATGACCGCGGTGCCGAACTCGAGCACGCCGCCCTTGCGCTTGTCGCGGCGGATCACCTGGACGCGCTGGCCTGCCGTGATCAGCTCCCAGTCCGCTCCGATTGCCTCGGGGACGAACTCGCGCATGGTCTCGATGCGACCCTCCGCATTCTTCGCCAGCTCGCTGACCAGATACTTGACCAGGCCGAGCTCGGAGACGCCGACGCCGAGCATGGACAGCAGGTTGTTCGGCTTGACCGAACCGGGCAGGTCGGTGACCCGGCCCTCCTTGAGGAACTTCGGCGACCAACCGGCGTACGGGCCGAACAGCAGGCCCGGCTTGCCGCCGATGACGCGGGTGTCGAGGTGCGGCACCGACATCGGCGGGGCACCGACGGCGGCCTTGCCGTACACCTTCGCGCGGTGCTGATCGATCAGCTCCGGGTTGGTGCAGCGGAGGAACGCGCCGCTGACGGGGAAGCCGCCGAACCCCTTGGCCTCCTTGATGCCGGACTGCTGCAGCAGGTGCAGGGCGCCGCCGCCGGCTCCGACGAAGACGAACTTGGCGTTGACGACCTTGCGGCCGCCGGTGCGACGATTGTGGACCTTGAGCGTCCAGCTGCCGTCGGACTGCTTCTTGATGCCGGTGACCTCGTGACCGAAGTGCACGGTGCCGCCGGAGGAGGCGACGTGGTTGAGCAGCTGCTTGGTCAGCGCACCGAAGTCGACATCGGTGCCGCCCTCGGTCCAGTTCAGGGCGATGGGGTCGGTGAAGTCGCGACCCTTGGCCATCAGCGGCAGGCGGCGGGCGAACTCGTCCGCGCTGTCGGTGTACTCCATGCCGTTGAACAGCGTGTGCCCGGCGAGGGCGTCGTAGCGCGCCTTCAGGTACTTCACGTTGTCCGCCCCGTGCACGAAGCTCACGTGCGGGATGGGGTTGATGAACTCCTTGGGGGCGGTGAGGATGCCCTGTTCGAGCGCGTGCGCCCAGAACTGCCGGGAGACCTGGAACTGCTCGTTGACCGTGATCGCCTTGGCGATGTCGACGGAGCCGTCCTTGTTCTCGGGGGTGTAGTTGAGCTCACACAGAGCCGAGTGTCCGGTGCCCGCGTTGTTCCACGGGTCGCTGCTCTCCGCGGCGGCGGCGTCGAGCCGCTCGAACACGCTGATCGACCAGTCCGGCTGCAGCTGCCGCAGGATGGCTCCGAGGGTCGCACTCATGATGCCCGCACCCACGAGCACTACATCGGTCTTGGTCTCTACCGCGTTGTTGTCTGACACTGGAAAATCGACTTCCTTGTCCATTGGCAGTGCGCAGTCGCGCCGACTGCAGCGGATAGGTTACCCGCGCGTATACGCGTCGTTCACCTCACCCAATTGTGCGCCACTGCGGGGGGCATTCCTGCGCATTACATTGTGATCTGTGACTACTTGGGCTCCCGACGTCCTCGGCGACGGATATCAGCAGTTGACCATCCCACTCGGAATCGATCCCGACGGTGAAGGTGAGATCGACGCCACACTCGTCCGGTACCAGCCCGAGGGCGGGATCGACCGCACGCCCGCACGGGCCGTGCTCTACGTGCACGGGTTCACCGACTACTTCTTCCAGCACCACATGGCCGAGCACTTCCACGACCAGGGCTACTCGTTCTTCGCCCTTGACCTGCGCAAATGTGGCCGCTCGCTGAAGCAGGGCCAGACCGCGCACTTCGTCACCGACCTCGCGCTCTACGACGAGGAACTGGGCCGCGCACTGGCGCTGGTCCGCGAACAGATCGGCGGCGGCACCGTTCTGCTTGTGGCGCACTCCACCGGCGGGCTGATCCTGCCGCTGTGGCTCGACCGGCTGAACAAGCAGCCCGGCGGCTGCGCTGGCGCGGGCATCGCCGGGCTGATCCTCAACAGCCCTTGGTTCGACCTGCAGGGCCCGTCGTACCTGCGCAGCGTCGGCACGGTGGCGGTCAAGGCCGTCGGCCGGGTCAAGGACCGACTGGCCGTCAAACAGCCGCCGATCGACGTCTACGGACGCAGCCTGCACGTCGGGGCGAGCGGCGAGTGGGACTACAACCTCGAGTGGAAGCCGCTCACCGGGTTCCCGGTGACCTTCGGCTGGCTGCGCGCGATCCGACATGGGCACGCGAAGCTGCACCGCGGCCTCGACGTCGGGGTGCCCTCGCTGATCCTGCGATCCGAGAAGACGCACTACTCCTCGCGGTACACCCCCAAGTCCGACGAGGCCGACCTGGTGCTGGACGTGCGGCAGATCGCCCGCTGGGCCGGCTGCCTCGGCGACCGCACCACGATCGTGCCGATCGAGGGCGCACGGCACGACGTCTTCCTCTCCACCGAGGTCCCGCGCAAGCAGGCCTTCGACGAGGTGGACCTGTGGCTGAACTGGCTGCACGGACACGGCGCATGAACCACTTCGATCTCGCGATCATCGGATCCGGTTCCGGCAACACCATTCTCGACGACCGGTACGCCGACATGCAGGTCGCGCTGCTCGAGGACGGCATCTTCGGCGGCACCTGCCTGAACGTCGGGTGTATCCCGACCAAGATGTTCGTCTACGCCGCCGAGGTCGCCCGCACCATCGAACACTCGAGCAGGTACGGCATCGACTCGCGCATCGACAAGGTGCGCTGGCCCGACATCGTCAGCCGGGTTTTCGACAGGATCGACCCCATCTCGGCGGGCGGCGAGCGCTATCGACGCGACGAGAGTCCTGGCACCACACTGTTTTCCGGCCACGCCAGGTTCATCGGACCGCGACGCATGGAGACCGGGACCGGCGAGGTGATCACCGCGGACCAGGTGGTGATCGCGGCCGGATCGCGGCCGATCGTCCCGGAGGTGGTGACCCGCAGCGGCGTCCGCTACTACACCAACGACGACATCATGCGGCTGCCGGAACTGCCCGAGCACCTGGTGATCATCGGCAGCGGTTTCATCGCCTCCGAGTTCGCACACGTCTTCTCCGCATTCGGCAGCAAGGTCACCATCATCGGCCGCGGCAACCGCCTGCTGCGACACCTCGACGGTGACATCTCGGCCCACTTCACCGCCCTCGCCCGTGAGAAATGGGATGTGCGACTGGGCAATCCGGTGACGTCCGTGCGTGGCGGCGACGGCAACGTGCAGGTGGAACTCGCGGATGGCAGCGTCGTGTCGGGCGACACCCTGCTGGTCGCGGTGGGTCGGGCCCCGAACGGCGACCGGCTCGGCGCCGAGACCGCGGGGGTCGACGTCGACGACGAGGGACGGGTGCTGGTGGACCGGTTCCAGCGCACAACGGCGGAGGGCGTGTTCGCGCTCGGCGACGTGTCCTCGCCCTATCAGCTCAAGCACGTCGCGAACCACGAGGCCCGGGTCGTGCAGGAGAACCTGCTGCGCAACGCGTGGTCGGACGGCGCCGACCTGGTCCGCACCGATCACCGGTTCGTGCCCGCGGCGGTGTTCACCGACCCGCAGATCGCGGAGGTCGGGCTCACCGAGGAGCAGGCCCGCGATCAGGGCCTCGACATCACGGTGAAGGTGCAGAAGTACTCCGACGTCGCCTACGGCTGGGCGATGGAGGACACCGAGGGCCTGTGCAAGGTGATCGCCGAGCGCGGCACCGGCAGGCTGCTTGGCGCCCACGTCATCGGCGCGCAGGCGCCCACGGTGATCCAGCCCCTGATCCAGGCGATGAGCTTCGGCCTGAGCGCCCAGGACATGGCCAGGGGCCAGTACTGGATCCACCCGGGTCTCCCGGAGGTCGTCGAGAACGCCCTGCTCGGCCTGGAATAGGCGGCTGCGCCGCCCGTGCGCGGTTGACGAGTCCAGGGACTCGTCAACCGCGCACGGGCGCGGAGCGCCTACCAGCTGCTGGTGCGGAGCACGATCTCGGTGGCCATCTCGGCGGCCGCGCCCTGCGGCACCGAGTCCACGCCGTCGAGCTGGACGACCCGGAAATCGGAGTAGACGTGCCTGCCGCTGGTGTCGGCCATCGGCCTGCCAAGCGAGTTCCCGATCAGCAGTGTCGTCGGCATTTCCACGGGCGCACAACCGGACTCACGCACGACGCCCTCGAGATCCGGCACCGCGGGATGCGGGCAGTCCGCCACGACCAGACTGGCGAACCGGCCGAAGGTCTTGGCGGCGAGCAGCCAGGCCAGCTCGGCACCCTCGCGGTTGCCTGCAAGGTTGACCCACGGCAGCTTCAGCGCGTCGAGCAGCGCGATCGCACCGGTCTCGTCCAGTCCGTCGATCGACTCGGGCACGACCGTGCGCAGGTCGGAGTTGTGCAGTCGCTCGCACACCGCGTCGAACACGGATGCGGACTCCCCCGCACCCGGGAGCAGCAGCACCGTGTGCCTGCTCTCGGGGCCGTCGACGCGAACGGTGTAGGTGCCCTCCCCGACGGGAACTTGCGTCAATTCCATGGCTACGGACGGTACGCCATGGGGCCGCGCCCTCCATCGCTTGCACACCGCGCCCACTGGCCCTATGGTTCATTACATGAGTAATGAACCAGTGAGCCTCGCGGGCGGCGGTTCCGGTGAACGACGACGGTAGGCCGCTGTTCCAGCAGATCGCCGAGCTGGTGGAGAACTCCATCATCGACGGCTCCCTGCCCGAGGACGGCCAGGTTCCCTCCACGAACGAGCTCGCCGCGTTCCACCGGATCAACCCGGCGACGGCGGCGAAGGGACTCGGGCAGCTCGTGGCCGAGGGGATCCTCTACAAGAAGCGAGGAATCGGGATGTTCGTCACGGAGGGCGCACGGGACGCGCTGCGATTCCGGCGCCGTGAGCACTTCGTGCGCCAGTACATCGAGCCGCTGATCGCGGAGGCCGACAAGCTCGGCATGTCGATCGCCGAACTCAAGTCCATGCTCGACAACCGGGAGGAAAGCAGATGACCGTGACCGCCATCGATGCCAAACCGATCGCGTCGGTTCGCGGCGTCAGCAAGCGTTTCGGCGACGTCACCGCGCTCGACGACATCTCCTTCACCATCGAGCCCGACAAGATCTACGGCCTGCTCGGCCGGAACGGCGCCGGCAAGACCACCCTCATGCAGATCCTGACCGGACAGGACACCCAGACATCCGGTGACGTCACGGTTCTCGGCGGCACACCGTTCGAGAACGCGCGGGTCCTGCGGAACATCTGCTTCATCAAGGAGAGTCAGACCTACGTGGACGACCTCCGGGTCAAGCACGTGCTCACCGCCGCCGGGCATCTGATGCCCGGCTGGGACCGCGAGTTCGCCGACCGACTGCTCGACGACTTCCAGCTCCCCCTCTGCCGCAAGGTCAAGAAGCTGTCCAGGGGCATGAAGTCCACGCTCGGCGTGATCATCGGGCTCGCCGCGCGGGCCCCGCTCACCCTGTTCGACGAGCCCTATCTCGGCCTCGACGCCGTCGCCCGGCACCTCTTCTACGACCGGCTGCTCGCCGACTACGCCGAGCACCCCCGCACGATCGTGCTGTCCACGCACCTGATTGACGAGGTCAGCAACCTGCTCGAGCACGTCATCGTCGTCGACCGCGGGCGGATCGTCGTCGACGACGATGCCGACGCGCTGCGCAGGCGGGCCGTGGTCGCCACCGGGCCCTCCGAGTCCGTCGACGCGTTCGCGGCGGGCGGCCGGGTGCTGCATCGCGAATCGCTCGGGTCGCTGGCCCGCGTCACGGTCGAGCGCACGGCGACCGAGCCCGAGTGCGCCCGGCTGCGGGCGGCGGGCGTCGAGCTCGAACCCGTATCGCTGCAGGACCTCGTCATCGCGACCACCACAGGAGCACGGGAGATCACGGCATGACCACGCAGACCATCACGACGACGACACCGCAGCGGACCGAGCCGGTCTCCGATTCCCGGATCGGCGCCGTTCTCCGCGTGCACACCGTGGCCTGGCCGCTGCTGATCGCATGGCCGGTCGCAATCCTCGCCAGCTCCTTCCTGATCAGCTACACGATCTACTTCCTGATCGACAACGATCAGGAAGAGGGCTTCACCGGCAGCGTGTTCTCCGTCTTCGGGTTCGTGCTGGCGTTCTACCTGCAGGCGATGGCGCAGACCTTCCCCTTCACGCTCGGTATGAGCGTGACCCGGCGCGAATTCTTCTCCGCCACAGTGTTGTTGGCGCTCGCCCAGTCCACGGTGTTCGCCGCTGTCCTCTACCTGCTCTCGGTCGTGGAGGCCGCGACCGACGGCTGGGGCGTGTGGATGCGGATGTTCGGGCTGGCCCGGTACGTCACCGACAACCCGTTCCTGCAGTTCCTGACCATCTTCTCGACCCTGCTGCTGACGACGGCGATCGCGATGGCCGCGGGCGCGATCTATCAGCGCTGGCGGGCCTCCGGACTGCTGGCCGCCGGTGTCGGGGCCCTCGGCCTCGGTGGTCTCGCCGCGATCCTGATCACCTGGGCGCGGTGGTGGCCCGCGGTGGGCGACTGGTTCGCCGACTCGCCGCGGGCACTGCCGCTGGTGGTGCTGCCCCTGACCGCGACCGCGATCGCGACGGCGGTCGGCTGGCTGGCGCTGCGTCGGGCGACCCCGTGACGGACCGCGATCAGCGAGCCGGGTCCACCGCCGCACGGCCGTGCGTGATCGCCGGAAGATCCCGCGGCGCACCGTCGTTGATGAGTTCCTCGATCGCCCCCACGTCGAGGTGCCGCTCCACCAGATCGGCAAGCAGATCCAGCTGCGCGGTCCGCTCCGCCGCCACCGAGGTGTCGGGCGCGACCGTGAACGGCCGCCCGGTCACGGCCGCGATCCTGGTCAGGAACCCGCGACGGAACTCGTCCGATTCGAGCAGACCGTGCCAGTGGGTGCCGAACACCTGCCCCCGGACGCTGCCCTCCGGCTCGCCGCCCGCGCCGCGCAGCAGCGGCGGGTCGGCGTTGCGGACGACGCGGCCGTGGTGGATCTCGTAGCCGGACACCGCAACCGAGTCGGCGGTCCCGGCGACCTGCCGCAGCACCTTCTCGGGCGCGAACTCGATCTCCATGTCCAGCAGGCCCAGCCCGTCCACCGTCCCGGCGCCCGATTCGACGTCGTCGACGATGGTGCGCCCGAGCATCTGGTACCCGCCGCAGATGCCGAGGATCGGCAGCCCGGCCGCGGCGCGCGCGTCCAGCGCGTCCGCGATCCCTCTCGATCGCAGCCAGGCCAGGTCCGAGACGGTGGACTTGCTGCCGGGGATCACCACCAGGTCGGCATCCTGCAGCCGCGACGGCTCACCGACCCAGTGCACCGAGACGCCCGGTTCGCAGGCCAGCGCCTCCACGTCGGTCGCGTTGGACACCCGTGGCAGTCGCACCGCGGCCACCCGCAGCCACCCCTTACCCGCCGGTGCGGCAGGCCTGCCGACCGGGGCGTCCGCGACCGTCGACAGCGAGTCCTCGGCGTCGATCCACAGTCCGTCGGCGAACGGCACCACACCGAGGGTGGGCCGTCCGGTCATCTCCCGCAGCTGGACCAGGCCAGGCTCCAGCAGACCCACATCGCCGCGGAACTTGTTGATCACGAACCCGGAGATCAGTGCCTGGTCCTCGGGTGAGAGCACGGCGAGGGTGCCGAACAGGTGCGCCAGCACACCCCCGCGGTCGATGTCCCCGACCACGATCACCGGAAGCGACGCCGCCCGCGCCAGCCCCATGTTCGCCAGGTCCGTCGCCCGCAGGTTGATCTCGGCGGGTGAGCCTGCGCCCTCGCAGATCACCACGTCGAATTCCGCTCGCAGCGAGGACAACTCATCGGCGACGACGCCGCGGAGCCACTCCCGGTGCTCGATGTAGTCGCGGGCCCCGACGTTGGTCACCGCCCGGCCGCGGACCACCAGCTGCGAGGTGCGGTCGCTGCCCGGCTTGAGCAGCACCGGGTTGAAGCGCACGCTCGGCTCGAGCCCGCAGGCCCGCGCCTGCAGTGCCTGCGCCCGCCCGATCTCGCCACCGTCGAGGGTGACCACCGAGTTGTTGGACATGTTCTGCGCCTTGAACGGCGCAACCGACACCCCGCGCCGGGCCAGCATCCGGCACAACCCGGCGACCAGCACGCTCTTGCCCGCGTCGGAGGTCGTTCCGGCGACGAGCAGCGCACCCTTCACGGCAGCGTGAGGATTTCCGCGCCCGTGTCGGTGACGACGATGGTGTGCTCGAACTGGGCCGTCCACTTGCGGTCCTTGGTCACGACGGTCCAGCCGTCGTCCCAGATGTCGTAGTCGACGGTGCCGAGGTTGATCATCGGTTCGATGGTGAACACCATGCCCGGTTCGATGACGGTGTCCACGTTCGGCTGGTCGTAGTGCAGGATGACCAACCCGTTGTGGAAGGTCTCGCCGATGCCGTGGCCGGTGAAGTCCCGCACCACGCCGTAGCCGAAGCGGTTGGCGTAGGCCTCGATGACCCGCCCGATGACGTTGAGCTCGCGGCCGGGCTTGACCGCCTTGATGGCGCGCATCGTCGCCTCGCGGGTGCGCTCGACGAGCAGGCGGTTCTCCTCGGACACGTCACCGGCGAGGAACGTGGCGTTGGTGTCGCCGTGCACCCCGCCGATGTACGCGGTCACGTCGATGTTGACGATGTCGCCGTCCTGGATCACCGTCGAGTCGGGGATGCCGTGGCAGATGACCTCGTTCAGCGAGGTGCAGCAGGACTTGGGGAAGTCCTTGTAACCCAGCGTGGACGGGTAGGCGCCGTGGTCGAGCATGTACTCGTGCGCGATGCGGTCCAGCTTGTCGGTGGTCACGCCCGGCGCGACCGCCTTGCCCGCCTCCTGCAGGGCCTGCGCGGCGATCTTGCTCGCCACCCGCATGGCCTCGATGGTCTCCTGTGTCTGCACCCACGGCTCGTTGCCCTCGTTGACGGTCGGCTTCCACGCGTACTCCGGCCGCTCGATGTCGGCGGGGACGGCGAGCGTCGCGGAGACTGTTCCGGGGCTGAGCTGGGTGCGAACTGGCATACGGACAAGGGTAGACGCACCGGGTGGGCACAGGATCAGACGCACCGCGTCGCGTCCCACCGCGACGCGGACCGCGTCGTGCCGAGGTCACCCCTGCTTGGGCACCCAGTGATCGACCTCCAACTCGAATTCGTGTTTGAGCTCGCCGTACGCCGCGCGCAGGGCGTCCTCGCCCTCCCCATACCGCTTGATGGCCGTGTCGCGTGCCGTCGCGAAGACCTCCTGCGCCTCCTTGGACGATCGCCGCACTGTCTGTGGGAGCTCGGTCCGGTTCACCGCTGCCCCTCCTCCGTCGGTCGAGGCCGTCATTTCTTGCCCCTCGATTGTCCGCCCCTCGGCACCTCCGCGAAAGCGGCCGATCCGATTGCACCGGTCGACTGACACGCCAGGGGAATCCCCACGCTGTCGGCGCCAGGTAGTACCAACGGAGGCAGGATGCCGATCGCCCCGACCCGGAGGTAACACCATGGCCTGCGCCGCGTGTGTCGACAGTCTCGACCACTGTCACGGAACCCTGATCGTGCACCGGACCGACCCGACCGAGTGCACCGAGGAGCAGTGCGCCGACCTGACCGTTATGCGGCACCCGCTGGTCCTGGACTGCGGCGACGTCCCGCTCGGCTGCCGCTGCGCGGATGACACCTCCCTGGCATCTCGGGCGTCGTAGGCTTCGAGAATGACGCCGGGCCACGACGCGGCCGACCACCCGGAACGGGACGCGGAGTGGGACAGATCGGCACGCCACGAGACGGCGACGGAGCGACTCGACCGTAATTGGGCGAGCATCCTCCAGGAACTCCGTGTCGTGCAGACCGGCGTTCAGTTGCTGACCGGATTTCTGCTGATTCTCCCGTTTCAGGAGCGATTCGCCGAGCTGTCCACCTACGAACAGTGGGTGTATCTGGCGACGGTGATCCTCTCGATCGCGGCCACCGTGCTCCTCATCGCCCCGGTGGGTATGCATCGGATCCTCTTCCGGCAGCGAAAGCTGGACACCCTCGTCACGTCCGCGCACCGATTCGAACTGTGGGGACTGATCCTGCTCGGACTGACGCTCACCGGGGTGGTCATGCTGATCATCGGAACGGTGATCGACCCCATCGTCGGCGCGATCGCAGGCGGCTGTGCCGCGATCGCGTTCGGCTACTTCTGGATTGCGCTTCCCCTGCGCTATCGGCGCGACTGACAGGCGTCGGCCACTTCCACCGCCTCACCCCGCATGTTTGAATTGGACATATCGGGCGATCGCCTAGGGCGTTCGTCGCTCATGGATCTGAGATGGGGTCCGATCAGCGTGAGTCCGGCATGAATCTTCCTGGGTATCCGTCGGTGGGGGTCGAAGAGGAGTTCCTGCTGGTGGATCCCGACACGGGACAACCGCAGATGCGTAATGCGGCGGTCGTGTCGACGGCAACGGAGCTCGGTGTCCCCCTCCAACTCGAACTCTCACAGTGTCAGGTCGAGACGAACTCGCCGGTGTGCTGGGACAGTCAGGGGTTGCGCAGGCACCTGCTCGCGATGCGCGCGACCGCCGCCGACGCCGCGGTCCGCAACGGGAGCAGGCTGCTCGCGACCGGTACCCCACCCATCGGCCCGTCTCGCATGCCGGTGAGCGATTCCGATCGCTATCGGCGGATGGCGCGCCGCTTCGGGACGCTCGCGCTCGAGCAAGGCATCTGCGGATGCCACGTCCACGTGGACGTCCACGACCGCGAGACCGGCGTACAGGTCTGCAACCACGTCCGGTCCTGGCTGCCCGCGCTGCTGGCACTCAGCGCGAACTCACCCCTGCACCGGGGAACGGACAGCGGTTACTCGAGCTGGCGTGCGATCCTCTGGTCGCGGTGGCCGGTCTCGGGGCCGCCGCCCTTCTTCGCCTCGGCCGAGCGCTACGACTCGTTCGTCGCCATGCTGGTCGACAGCGGCAGCCTGCTGGACGAACGGATGATCTATTGGGACATCCGCCCCTCATCCCACCTGCCCACCGTCGAGGTCAGGGTGGGTGACGTGATGCCGACGGTCGACCAGACCGTGCTGCTGGCAACCTTGGTTCGCGCCCTGGTGATGACGGCGACGCGATCGGTCGACCGCGGCGACCAGCCGCCCGATGTCGGACTCGAGACGCTTCGCGTTGCCACGTGGATCGCCGCGAGGGACGGCCTCACCGGAGAGGGCCTCGACCCGCGCACGTCGAGCCCCGTCCCCTATGCACACCAGCTCGAACTGCTGCTCGACCACGTGCACGATGCGCTGGACGAGCTCGGCGAGTTCTCATGGGTCGAGTCCGCACTGAAACACCAACTCGCGCATGGCAACGGCGCGGTCTGGCAGCGCCGGTCGCTGGCCGCGAGCCACAGCATCGAGGAGGTCATCCGATCCGCGACAGAGCGAACCCTCCTGGACTGCGGGCCCCCGCAACCGACGCCGTGACCGCCTGCTCGCGGTGCCTCGTCAGAACGTGGTGTTGATCGGCCCCGGGGTCCACAGCCCGGATCGCGGCGTCGGCGTGACGTCGAGGGTCGCGGGATCGGCCGTCGGGTCGAGCGGCGTGAACTGCTCGATCTCGCCCCAGTCCCGACCCCAGTCCTGATCCAGATAGGACGGGATGGTCCTGGCGGTGAGCAGCATCTGCGTCCAGCCGAGCGGCCCGCCACCGAAGTGGTCCTGCCACAGGTTCGTCGACTTGGCGCCGACCCGGTCCGGGAGGATCCGGTACTCGGGCACCTCGGCCACGCCGTCGTGGTGACCGAACGGGCGCTGACACGGGAACGCAAGGCCCACCGCCCAGTCGATCAGGACGGGGGTCTGCGATCCCACCACCGAGTTGAGCGTCTGCGTCTGCGGTACCCGCGGCGGGGTCACCGCGAGCCACTGCTTCGGATCCCGGTTGTCGTCGGACGCGACGATCCGGACGACGTCGGCCTCGGCAGGCAGCGCGTCGAGCGGCACCCGGAGGTTGCGCCAGGACGGGGCGGGACCGGGGTCGAGCGGGGCCACCGTGCCGAGGGCGACAGCCGTGCCGTCGCCTTGCCCGGTTCCGTACTCGACCTCGAGATGCTGTCCGTCCGTGACGATCCCGTCGGCGTCGACGGAGCGGATCCGGCCTGCCGCTGCGATGGAGATGAGGTCGCCCCTCGACCCGTCCGAGCCGACCGGCGGGAGCCGGTACCAACCGGTGGTCAGCGAGGCGGAGCCCCCGGATCCGTAACTGCCCAGCACCGGCGTGGTCGCCGGGTCGAGGCCGTACGGCAGGGCCACCGCGCTGCCGTTGATGCCGACCCGTCCGGCGCCGCCGCCGGTTCCTGCCGAGTTGCCCGTCGCCGACTGATCGCCCTTCGGATCGACCGAGTTCGCCGTTCCCGAGGCCGACGATTCCTTGTCGGCACTCAGGTCGGCGGCGACACCGTTCGGCTCGAAGCCGACACTGCCGGTTCCGGCCAGGGCCGTCGCGGAGCCACCCGAGAGCGGCTGCAGCATGGAGGCATTCGGGTCGGTCTCGAGCAGCACGTCGTTGGCGAGTGAACAGATTCGACCGCCGAGCGCATCGAAGTTCGACCTACCGACCGAGTACGCGGGGTATTGCGTGACGGCACCCTTGGCGAGGGAGAGCACCTCGAAGAGCACCATCGCCGCGGCGGCGACGGTCAGCGGAGGGATCGCCCAGAGCCGGCCGGTCCGCCTCGAACCGTTGCGGGCGTACGGCTCCCGGACGTGGCACCACACCGCGACGAGCACCATCAGCATCGTGGCCCCCAGCAGAACGGTGCCCGCGCCGAGTCCGCCGATAGAGACCGGCTTGTCCCACCACGGCACGCTGTAGCTCGAGACGTACCACCAGCCGTTGCTGCCGGTGAACGACATGGCGAGCACGAACAGGACGGCCGCGGCGAACAACGCACGATTGCGGGGCGACCGCAGGACGTGGACGCCCACGGCGACCGTGGTCACCACGGCGACCGCCCCGGCGAGTCCGGCGTAGATCCCCAGGTGGTGCGTCCACTTCGTCGGCGTGAACATCATCAACACCATGGCACCGAGGGTGATCCCGAGGATCCGGCGCGCCGGTCCAGCCGCGATTCCAGGGATGCGACCCCCCTTGCGGAGCATCGCCAGGATGCTCGCGGCCACCCCGAGGATCATGATGAAGATGCCGAATCGCCGGGCAAGCGATCCGTCGGGTGAGATGTTGAACAGGTACTGGTAACGCAGGTACTCGTCGAACCACTTCACGTTCGGGCCCGCGGCCTCGTGTGCGCGCTGCATCTCGAAGACGGCCGCCATAGTCTGGTTCGCGAAGATCACCGCCAGGATCGCGGTGCCCGAGGCCAGGAGCGGGAGCAGCAGCGCGAGGTATCCGACCGCCTTCGCGCGGGCGACGACGATCTGGGCGATGGGGCGCAGGCCCGCGATCAGCGCGGCGAAACAGATGATCCCGGATGGTCCGACCGAGAGGGTCATGGCGGCGACCAGGATCGCGACCGCGGCGGGGAGCAGCCGTCGGGTGGCGATGGCGCGCTCGACCGAGCACCAGGTCAGCAGCACGCCTGCCGCGACGACCGGTTCGGGGCGCAGCCCGTTGTTGTACGGGAGCCAGACGGCGAGGAAGGCCAGACCGCCGGTCCACAGGGCCAGCCGGTTGGCCCGCACCGCAGCGCCGAGGCGGGGCACCACCTCGCGGCTGAGCACCAGCCAGGTCACGATGCCCGCGATCAGCGCGGGCAGCCGGACGAACGGGCTCGCGGGCGTTATGTGGGCCAGCAGCCCGAACACCTGGTAATACGGCGTGCCGAAGGGCGTTTCGGGCACCCCGTAGTACCGGAAGTAGTTGGCCATGTAGCCGGCCCCCTCGGCAGCGCGGGCCATGTTGAACTGATAGCCGTCGTCCGAGGTGGTCGCGCCGATGAAGTGCCACAGCACCAGGGTGCCGATGATCACAGCGTCCACCACGCCGAACTTCCACCAGCGCGCGGGCAGGAACCGGCGCGAGCGCCTGCCGTCGGCGCGGTCGAGGCGGTGCAAGGCGACGAGGGAGGCGAGCACCGCCAGCAGGCCGACAACCATCGCGATCAGCTTGAGCGTCGACGGCGTCGAGGTGAAGCGCGAATCGAGTTCCGCGGTGACCTGGAGGCCGGCGGGCGCCGCACCGTCCAGATCGGTGAACACCCCGACCATCTGGGGACGGAGGTCACCCTCGTGCACGGTCGGCGCGATCCCGGACCCGGTGATCTCGGCCGTGGTCCGCGTCGCGTCGGAGGACACCGCGATCGCGCAGTCACCGCCCGCGAGCCGATCGAGCGGCGCGGACAGCAGCACCGTGTCGCGCAGGACCACCTCGATGCGACCGGGATCATCCGCGCCAGCCGGCGTGACCTTGGCCACGAAGCCGTAGCGCTCGGCGTCGGGGGCACCGTTCGGGGCGGTGGCGACGAGGGTGCCGCCCTGCCCTGCCAGCGGGCCGACGGCCGTGCAGGGGATCTCGACGTCGAGGCTCACCGGCGAGTACGAGACGAGCGGCGCCGAGACGCTGCGTGTCATGTCCTGCTGCGGCCACGAGAGCACCGTCTCGTCCGTCACGACGGGCAGCAGCGGCACCGACAGGGTCAGGAGCATGCCGATCAGGCCCGTGACGATGGCGGTCCAGCGGGCGCCGCGGAGCGAGGACCTGCCGCGTGCACCGTGGGGAGGGGGCTCCGGATCATTTGCCGATGCAGGTCTCGTCGCCACGATGCTGTCAACCACGGGTTCGGATGCTAACCGGAATCAACTCATGAGTGAAACGAACGACTTCGGGCTCACTCCCTCAGCGTGGCGAGGAATGCGACGCGATCGCCGCGGTAGAGCGAGCGGACCCGCTCGATCGGCACACCCCCTGCGTCCAGGGATATCCGGTTCAGCAACAGCATCGGCATCGCGGTCGACGAGTCCAGCAGTGCGGCCTCGCGTGGCGATGCCAGCACCGTCTCGATCCGCTCGGTGGCCGAGTCGAAGATCACCCCGGTGGCGCGGATCGCGGCGTACAGCGAGGTGCCCGGATCGAACGACCGTGCCATCGAGGCGAATCGGCAGGCGGGCAGGTACGTGCTCTCGAGCCCGATCTTCTGTCCGTCCGCGAGCAGCACCCGCTCGAGATGGATGACGGCAGCACCCGCGGACAGTCCGAGGTCCGCGGCGAGCTCGGAATCGGACAGCTCGTTCTCGAAGGTGACCAGCTCCCGGCCGGGCACCCGGCCCTGACTGAGCGCGCCCTCGGTGTACGAACAGAGCGAGAGCGGTTGGGTGAGTTTCGGGCTGGCGACGACGGTGCCGCGGCCGCGACGCGCGATCCTGCCCTCCACCAGTAGTTCGTGCACGGCCTGGCGCACCGTCTCCCGTGACACCTCGAAGCGCACCGCGAGGTCGCGCTCCGCGGGCACGGGATCGCCCTCGTCGAGATCGTCGATGATGGCCGCCAATTCGGTGCGCACCCGGTAGTACTTGGGCGCGGACTCCCCCGCATCGATGCGGGCATTGACATCGGTCATCGTGACACCCCCATCCCGGCGCGTACCCGGCGCGCCACGACGAGCACCTCGTCGATCGACGGAGCCTGCGCGCCTGCGACTTTCGCGCCGTCATCGTACCGTCGCAGTCGCACGGCGTCGGGCCAGCGCGAATCGGCGCTCAGCGCCGGGTCGACGCCGGGCCCACCCTGCGCACGCAGTGTGTGGACCGACTCCGCCGAGAGGATCGCGGCATAGCCGGGCTCGGTGGCGACCAGATACCGCTTCGCGGCGACGTGGGCGCCCGCCAGCCACCCGACCCGCTCGCCGAATCGCGGGGTGAGCCACCGCTCGGCCGCGATGTCGTGCGCGGCGCCGTCGGGCAGTCCGAACAGCGGACTGCGCGCGATGTCGTGCAGCGCGCTGGCAAGCACGAGCTCGTCGTCCGCACCGTCCGCGAACGCACGACCCGCCGCCTGCAGGGCATGGTCCAGCTCGTCCACCGCATCCTCGTCGAACACCCCGCGCAGCGAGCGCAGCGCGGCAGCCGTTTCCTCCAGCACCGCGTCGACCGATCCGATCCCCGCTTCGTTCATGCAGGTCAGCGTACCTCAAATTGGTCTATACCAATTGTTCATCCGGCGTTCTCCTCGCCATCACCAGATGGTCTAGACCAAACTGCATGCTCGTCGCCATGCGAATTCTGATTGTGGGCGGAGGCATCCTCGGCACGGCACACGCCGACGAGGCGATCCGCCGCGGGCACGACGTGATCCAACTCGAGCGCGAGACCGAGGCCCGCGGCGCGACCGTGCGCAACTTCGGCCTTGTGTGGGTCTCCGGCCGCGCCGAACACGAGCTCGACACCGCCCTGCGCTCGCGCGAGCTGTGGGAGGACCTCGCCGCCCGCGTCCCGGCGATCGGGTTCCGCCCGGCCGGCTCGATGACGCTGCTGCGCACCCCCGCGGAGGTCGCGGTCGCCGAGGAAGCGATGGCCCGTCCCGATGCCGGGGCCCGCGGCTTCGCCCTCCTCGACCCGGAGCAGGTGCTCGCCGTCAACCCGGCCCTGCGGGGAAAGTTCCTCGCCGGGCTGTACTGCGGCCGCGACGGCGCCGTCGAGTCCCGCGTGGCCCTGCCCGCGATCCGCCGCCACCTCGAGGAGAGCGGCCGCTACACCTTCCACGCCCGCACCGAGGCCCGCGAGGTGGCCTCCGACGCGGCGGGCGTGCACGTCCGCGACGACCAGGGCCGGGTATTCGACGCCGATCTGGCCATCGTCTGCCCCGGCGCGACACTCGGCGGCCTGGCCAGGGACCTGGCCGGGGAGCTACCACTTCGCCGGGTCCGGCTGCAGATGATGCAGACAGCCCCGCTCGGCGAGGAGCTCACCACGGCCATCGCCGACGGCGACAGCCTGCGGTACTACCCGGGTTTCGCTGGTGCGGCCCTGGAGAACCTCAGGACCGTCCAGCCGCAGTCCCCGACCGCGGAGGCACACCGCATGCAGCTGCTGTGCGTGCAGCGCCTGCACGGCGGGCTGACGATCGGCGACACCCACGAGTACGACGAGCCGTTCGACTTCGACGTCGACGAGGCGCCGTACCAGCACCTGACCGGCGTCGTCGAGGAGCTGCTCGGCCGCAGGCTACCCCCGATCGTCAGGCGCTGGGCCGGTGTCTACAGCCAGTGCCTCGACCCCGGCGAGCTCGTGCACCGCGGCAGCCCCGCGGACAACGTCTTGGTGGTGGCAGGCCCCGGCGGCCGCGGTATGACCCTCGGCCCCGCCCTCGCCGAACAGACCGCCGACCAGCTCGGCCTCTGAACCACGACACATCGATCGCCCCAGGAGAAATCGTGACCGCAACCCCCATCGAACTCGCCGTGCTCGACATGGCGGGCACCACCGTCTCCGACGACGGGCTGGTGCTGCGGGCCTTCGCCGCTGCGGCCGACGCCGCGGGCCTGCCCCCCGAGGGCGCCGAGGCCGAGGCCGCGCGCCGGTACGTCCTCGACACCATGGGCCAGTCCAAGATCGTCGTCTTCCGTGCGCTGCTACGCGACGAGGACCGCGCCCAGGCCGCCAACGCCGCCTTCGAATCCGAATACGACCGGCTGATCGAGGAGGGCAACGCCGAGCCCATTCCCGGTGCGGCGGAGTCGATCACCGCACTCCGCGAGGCCGGGATCAAGGTCGCACTGACCACCGGGTTCAGCCGCAGCACGCAGGACAAGCTGCTCTCCGCGCTCGGCTGGCAGACCATCGCCGACCTCACCCTGTCCCCCGCCGAGGCCGGCCGCGGTCGGCCCTACCCGGACCTGATCCTCACCGCACTCCTGCGCCTGCGGGTCGACGACGTGAAAGGCATCGCCGTGCTGGGCGACACGTCCAACGACGTGACCAGCGGGCTGCGCTCGGGCGCGGCCATCGTCGCGGGCACCCTCACCGGCGCCCACGACGAGGACCAGCTCCGCTCGGCGGGCGCCACCCACATCGTGCCCTCGGTGCGCGAGTTCGCCCAGCTCCTCCTGAATCCGTAACACCCCGCTCCACCGTCCCGCACACGAAGAATCCCTCACCCACAGTTAGGAATCCGTCATGCGCATCCGCCCCAGCCTTGCCGCAGCCGCCCTTGCCGCGACCCTGCTCACGCTGACCACCGCCTGCGGTGGCACCGGCACCGCAGCGAGCTCCGACACCGAGACCGTCACCGTCTACAGCGCCGATGGCCTGAGCAACTGGTACAAGGCCCGGTTCGACGAGTTCACCGAGGAGACCGGCGTCGCCGTCAACCTGGTCGAGGCCGGCTCGGGCGAGGTCGTCTCCCGCGTCGAGAAGGAGCAGTCCAACCCGCAGGCCGACATCGTCGTCACCCTGCCGCCGTTCATCCAGAAGGCCGACGCGCAGGGCCTGCTCCAGCCCAGCGGGATCGACACCTCCGCGGTCCCCACCGAGGAGAAGGACCCGGCGGGCAAGTACGTCCCGGTCGTCAACAACTACCTCAACTTCATCGCCAACCCGGGCGCGAACCCGGCCCCGGCGACCTGGGACGACCTCCTCGGCGAGCAGTTCAAGGGCAAGCTGCAGTACTCCACCCCCGGCCAGGCAGGCGACGGCACCGCGGTGCTGCTGCTGCTCCAGCATCTCAAGGGCAAGGAGGGTGCGCTCGACTACCTGAACAAGTTGCAGGCCAACAACGTCGGGCCGTCCTCGTCCACCGGCAAGCTGCAGCCGAAGGTCAGCAACGGTGAGCTGCTGGTCGCGAACGGCGACGTGCAGATGAACCTCGCGTCCATCGCGGATGACGGCTCCAAGTTCAACGTCTTCTTCCCCGCCGAGACGGGCGGTGCCCGCACCACCGTGGCGCTGCCCTACGTGATGGGCCTGGCCAAGGGCGCCCCGCGGTCCGAGCCCGCCAAGAAGCTGATGGCGTACCTGCTCTCGGAGAAGGCACAAAAGACCGTCGGGCCCGATGCTCTCGGCGTCTCGGTCCGCAAGGACGTGCGCGAGGCCGCGACCGTCGATCTGGGCGACAAGTCCACCCCGGCGGGCCTGCTGAACGGTGTCACCGTCTGGACCCCGAACTGGAACACCGTCATCACCGAGCTCGACACCGACGTCGCGGCCTACCAGAAGGCCACCGGGAACTGACATGAGGAAGATCAACACCGGGCAGGCCCGGCCGAGGTTCGGTTCGGCTCCCACGCGCACCGCCGAATCCGGCATCGTCGGGGCCACCGACTACTCCGCCCCCGCCATCACCTTCGACCGCGTCAACGTGGCCTACGGGCGGGGCAAGAGCGCCACCCGGGCGTTGATCGATTTCAACCTGCGGGTGTCCCCGGGAGAGACCGTGGCTCTCCTGGGGCCAAGCGGGTCCGGCAAGTCCACCGCGCTCAAGGCACTGGCCGGCTTCACCCGGCCGGTGTCGGGCTCGGTTCGGCTGGCGGGCAGGGACATCACCGACCTGCCGCCCGCCAAGCGCGGCATCGGGGTTGTCGTGCAGTCGTATGCGCTGTTCCCGCACATGCGGGTCTCGGAGAACGTCGCGTTCGGCCTGCGTTCGCACCGGGTGCCGCGCGCAGAGATCGGCGCGCGGGTCGCCGAGGCACTGGAGATGGTGGGCATGTCCGCCTTCGGCAAGCGACTGCCCCGCGAACTGTCCGGCGGGCAGCAGCAGCGGGTCGCCATCGCGCGCGCCCTGGCGATCCGCCCGAAGGTACTGCTGCTCGACGAGCCGCTTGCCGCGCTCGACGCCCAGCTCCGGCAGAGCATGCTGGCTGAGCTACAGCAACTGCGGGCGGCCCTGCCGGACACCGCGATGCTCTACGTGACCCACGACCAGAGCGAGGCCCTGGCGCTGGCCGACCGGATCGCCGTGATGCGCGACGCCCGGCTCGTCGACGTCGACACCGCGGAGAACCTCTGGAAGCGGCCGCCGAGCAGCTTCACCGCGGCCTTCCTCGGCGGTGCGAACCTGCTGCCCTGCACCGTGACCCGGGTGATCGGCACCTCGGCGCTGGTGTCGGTCGGCGGCATGCCGGTGACCGCGCACGCGCCACGGCCTGCCATCAGCCCGACCGAGTGGGAGTCCGACGCCGGGGCCCTGCTCTGCCTGCGCCCGCACGCGATCACCCTCACCTCGCCCGCCGAGCGCGGCACGCTCCCCGGGCGGGTCACCGCCGGCGTCTGGCGCGGCTCGACCACCAGGCTCACCGTCGCGCTCACCGCCCTGCCCGACGTCCTGCTCGAGGTGGATGTGACCGGGCACGACGAGCGCCCCGCCGGAACCGCTGTGGGCGTTCGCTTCCCGGACCAGGGCGCGGTGCTCGTCCCCGCACCGGGGCCGGTGTCATGACCGCCGTCCTCGATCCGGTCCACCTCGATCCCCCGCCGGTCGGGCCCGGACCGCCCCGGTGGCGGCCGGTGGCCTGGGCCCTGCCGCCGCTGCTGCTGGTGCTCGGCTTCGCCGTCTACCCGATGGCCCGCGTGCTGGCCGAGTCCACCGTCACCGACGAGGGCAGGGGGCTGTCCACCTGGACGGAGGTGCTCGCGTCGGCGCAGTTCCGGAACGCGTTGTGGCGCACCATCGAAATCGCGGTCGCCTCCACAATGGGATGCCTGGCGCTGGGCACCTTCCTCGCGCTGGTGCTCGCGTTCGTGCCCTTCCCCGGATCGAAGGTGGTCGGCCGGCTGATCGACACCATCCTGTCGCTGCCCTCGTTCCTCATCACGCTGGCGTTCACCTTCCTGTACGGAACCGCGGGCGCGGTCAACGCCCTCCTCACCCGGCTCACCGGCGCCGACAGCGGGCCGCTGAACTTCCTGAACACCCCGCTCGGCGTGATCGCCGCGGAGATCACCTTCTTCACCCCGTTCGTGGTGCGGACCCTGCTGGCCGCATTCACCCAGATGCCCCGCGACCAGCTCGACGTCGCGGCCAGCCTCGGCGCCTCCCCATGGCGGGTGCTGCGGACCGTCGTGATGCCGGAGGCCTGGCCCGCGCTGATGGCGGGCGGCTCGCTGGTACTGCTGTTGACGCTCAACGAGTTCGGCATCGTGCTGTTCACCGGGGCCAAGGACGTCGTGACGCTGCCGGTACTGATCTACACCCGCGGCATCGTGACCTTCGACCTGCCGGGCGCCGCGGTGATCGCGAGCGTCCAGGTGGTGTTGTCGCTGTCGCTGTACTGCGGCTACCGATTCCTGTTCAACCGACTGTTGGGAGGCCGCCGTGCTGCTGTGGACCACACGCGCTAGGGCGTTGGCCCTCGCCCTCTTCGGCGTCGTGGTGGTCGTGGTGTTCGTCGCCCCCATCGCCACCGTCGTCGCCGCCGCCCTCGCCGGGGCCTGGACCGGGCCGTTGCCGTCGGACCTCGGCCCGAAGAACCTCTCCGCCGCACTCTCCGAGGAGAACCTGGCCAGCCTGACGGTCAGCCTGCAGACCGCGTTCATCGCGGGCGCGCTGGCGTTGTTCGTCGGCACCTGGGCGGCACTCGCGGCCCGCGAGGGGCCCGCCTGGCTGCGCAAGACCACCGACGCGGTGTTCCACCTGCCGATCGCGGTGCCGTCGGTGGCGATCGGCCTCGGGCTGCTGATCGCGTTCAACGCCGAGCCGCTGCTGCTCGGCGGCACCAAGTGGATCGTGATCCTCGCGCACACCGTGCTGGTGCTCGCGTTCGCGTTCAGCTCGGTCTCCGCGGCGCTTGACCGGCTCGACCCCGCCTACCGGCAGGCCGCCGAGTCGCTCGGCGCCGGACCGACGCGGGTGCTGCTGCGGATCACCCTGCCGCTGCTGCTGCCCGCGCTCGGTGCGGCCGCGGGCCTGGCGATCGCGCTGTCGATGGGCGAACTCGGCGCGACCATCATGGTCTACCCGGCCACCTGGAAGACCCTGCCGGTGACCATCTTCGGGCTCACCGATCGCGGCCAGGTGTTCCTCGCGGCCGCCGACACCACCCTGCTGATGGCCGTCACGCTGGTCGCGCTGCTGGTGGTCGGCCGCATCCGCAGGCGCTGACGCGCCTGTGCGCGGTTGACGAGTCCCTGGACTCGTCAACCG